>JBCEBX010000394.1:0-8182 GCA_039206455.1 Asticcacaulis sp. | reverse complement strand
CGCGGCCGCGCATCACGCCGAAACGCGGACGCTGCTCGTCACGGAACTTCCACTGAATGTGATAGAGATTAAGCGGCAAATCCTTGTAGGACTTTACCGTGCCGCGAAAAATCTCCGTGATCATTTCCTCGTTAGTCGGCCCGTAAAGCAGATCGCGCTCATGACGATCCTTGATACGCAACATCTCCTGACCATAGTCGTCATAACGACCGGACTCACGCCACAGATCCGCCAGTTGCAGGGTCGGCATCAGAAGCTCGATGGCCCCTGCCTTTGCCATTTCCTCATGCACGATCTTTTCGATCTTGCGCAGTACTTTAAGCCCCAGCGGCAACCAGGCGTAGATACCGGCGGCTTCCTGACGGATCATGCCGGTACGCAGCATCAGGCGATGCGAGACAATCTGGGCTTCGGAAGGATTTTCTTTGAGAAGAGGCAGCAAAAAGCGCGACAGGCGCATGGAGATATTCCGGTAACAGCAGGTTTGAGTTGGGCGAAAGCTAAAGCGCTTTGGCCAGTTTAATCAATGAGAAATTTAATCAATGGGAAAAGCAAGCCCTTAGCCCGCTGCCGATGGAAATACCGGCAACGGAATGAGGTTGAAGTGAATAATGACCATCACCACGGTAAACACCATGGTGGCCGCGACCGTGGTAATGATCGCCTTTTTCTTGAGATTATGCACGACGGGCGCGCCGGGATCACCACCATCTGTGACCTCAAGACCGGCTTCGTGATGACTGATATTGCCAATCGGCAGCACCATGAAGAAGCAGACCCACCAGATTATGAAATAGATGGCAAAAAACGTAAACGGCCCCATGTCAGCGTCCTTTTCAGATCAGGCTTAAGCTTTCATCCAGCCCCAGCACAATATTGAGGTTCTGCACGGCTGCCCCTGATGCCCCCTTGCCGAGGTTATCAAGAAGCGCCACCAGACGCGCCTGCTGACCGGTCTCATCACCGAACACATGGATGCGCAGATGATTGGTGTCATTCAAGATTTCAGGCTGCAAGACCTTTAAGGCTTGCGTTTCCTCAAAATCTGCCACCGTGACAAAGGTTTCGCCGGCATAATAGTCGTCATAGACTTCAAACAGACGCCCCAGTTCCGGCTCATCGGGCAAGGCCCAGAGCTGCAACGGGATTTCAACAATCATACCCTGCGCATAGCGGCCCACGGCTGGCGTAAAGACCGGCGGGGACTCAAGGCCCGAATATTGCGTCATTTCCGGCAGGTGCTTGTGGTTAAGCCCCGTCGCATAGATACGATAAGCATCATCCGTACCACCATCCGCCGCTGATCTTTCAAACTCAGCAATCATCGACTTGCCGCCACCGGAATAGCCGGACACCGCATTACAGGTGAGCGGCCAGAACGGCGGCAGAATACCGGCCTCGGCCAGGGGCCGTGCCAGAGCAATAAAGCCGGTCGCATAGCAGCCGGGATTGGAAATGCGCTTTGACGCTGCAATCAGGTCACGCTGATCCGCCGTCATTTCGGCAAACCCGTAAACCCAGTCAGGATGCGTCCGGTGCGCCGTTGAGGCATCAATAACCTTAACCTCAGGGTTGCTGATCAGGGATACGGCTTCCCTCGCCGCATCGTCAGGCAGACACAGGATCACGGCTTCGGCGGAATTTAATGCCTCACGCCGCGCCTCAACATCCTTACGCTTGTCTTCCGGCAGACGGATCAGGTCTATATCCGTCCGGCCTTCAAGCCGCTGACGGATCTGCAAACCCGTTGTACCGACATCACCATCAATAAATACCGTATGAGACATAGCGCAAACTCCTTGCGGCTTATTACCCACGAACTGTGGCCTAAAAAAGCGAAAAACACCCGTTGGGCCGCCCCAAGGGTGTTTTTCTCCGTATCCATAGGGGGCATATGGGGGAAAGACTGTTTCCCCCATAATTCTCCTAGCGCTTCGAGAACTGGAAGGAACGACGTGCCTTGGCGCGACCGTACTTTTTACGTTCAACAACGCGCGAATCGCGGGTCAGGAAGCCAGCGGCCTTCAGGGCCGGACGCAGGTCAGGCTCAAAATAGGTCAGAG
The DNA here is from genome assembly GCA_039206455.1 of Asticcacaulis sp. Taxonomy (GTDB): domain Bacteria; phylum Pseudomonadota; class Alphaproteobacteria; order Caulobacterales; family Caulobacteraceae; genus Asticcacaulis. The sequence goes on along the minus strand of JBCEBX010000394.1, from coordinate 6,119 downwards.
CCTTCGACAGGCCGTGACGGATCGCACCGGCCTGACCGGAAAGACCCGAACCCTGAACCGTGACGAATACGTCAAACTGTGTGGCGCGTTCGGTCAGGTTGAGCGGTTGAGCAATCATCATGCGCAGAACGGGACGTGCGAAATACACTTCCTGCTCGCGACCATTGATGATCCACTTGCCGGAACCTGGCTTGATCCATACGCGGGCAATAGCGTTCTTACGCTTGCCGGTAGCATAGGCGCGGCCGTACTTGTCCAGTTGCTGAACGCGCGGTGCCGGTGCGGCAGCGGCTTCGGAAGACAGAGCCTGCAACGACTCCAGACCTTGGGATGTAGTGGCTTCGGTCATAATCAGACGCTCCGGATGTTTTTACGGTTCAACGCCTTGAAGTCGATGACTTCCGGCTGTTGCGCTTCGTGAGGATGCTCTGAACCGGCATAGATACGCAGGTGCGTCATTTGCGTACGGGCCAGTGGGCTTTCCTTCGGCAGCATACGCTCAACGGCCTTGGTCAGGACGCGCTCAGGATATTTGCTGTTGAGGATTTGCCCCATGGTGCGCTGCTTAACGCCGCCCGGGTGACCGGTGTGCCAGTAGAAAATCTTGTCAGCCAGCTTGTTGCCGGTGAAATGCACCTTGTCGGCATTGATGACGATGACATAATCGCCAGAATCGACGTGCGGTGTGTAGTCGGGCTTGTGTTTGCCGCGAAGACGGTTAGCGATAAACGCTGCCAGACGGCCGACAACGGCGTCCTGTGCGTCAATCACGATCCATTTCTTCTCGACTTCGGCGGGCTTAAGCGCCGCCGTGTTCGATGACAGGGCCATGGTAACTTCCTTAAAGATCAGGGGACGAAACATGGCCACGGAGACCGCCACACACCTTCCGTCCGGAAAGAGTTGTGCGCCTATAGACGACCCTAAACGCATCGTCAACCACTATTTTTACACAAACCCTATAGATGCCACTGAATTTATTGATTTTTTCGTCAATGGTATTAGATTACCGCAATATATTGTCATAAAAACTTGACTGTTCCTGACGCCAGACACCGCCCATAGACAAACTGAAGATAAATGTTCCGAGGTCATCCTATGTCCGCCCTCTCCCGTCGTCGCCTCCTAAGCTCTGCACTGGCCGTTTCCACCGGCTTTTCAGGCATAACCCAACTGGCCCACGCTCACCGCATCACCGAAGGGGCCGCGGACACCTATGTCAACGAGATTGCGGGCTATGGCCCCCTTGTCAAAGACCCCGCCGGACTGATCGATCTACCCGAAGGCTTCAGCTATCATATCTTTTCCCGTCAGGGCGAAGAGATGAATGACGGCTTTCTGGTGCCCGGCATGCATGACGGCATGGCGTGCTTTCCCTATGCGAAGAATAAGGTCGCTCTGGTGCGCAACCACGAAATCAAGCCCACCAGAACCGGCATCGGCCCCTTTGGCCCAAATAATGAGCGCGCTGACCGCCTTAAATCAGGCCTTGCCTATGCCTCGGCACCCGACGGCACGCCCCTGCACGGCGGCACAACGACCCTGATCTATGACACCCAAAAACGCGAACTGGTCAGGCATCACCTGTCCCTGACCGGCACCTCAACCAACTGTGCCGGTGGCCCGACACCGTGGGGCTCATGGCTCAGTTGCGAAGAAACCTCCGACCGTGCGGGCGAAACCTCTGACAAAAATCACGGCTATGTCTTTGAAGTGCCGTCAAAATCCAGACGCCCTGTCAAACCGCGCCCGCTCAAGGCCATGGGGCGTTTTGACCACGAGGCCGTGGCCATAGACCCAAAAACCGGCATTGCCTATATGACCGAAGATACCGGCGACAGCGCCTTTTACCGGTTCATTCCCAATGACCGCCGCCGTCTGCATAAGGGCGGCAGGTTACAGGCGCTGGCTATCCGCGACCGGCCCCATGCTCTGACCGACAACCGCTCCGGTGATCTGTTCTGGCAGGCAGGTCAGTCTTTTAATGTTGACTGGATCGACCTCGATGAGGTTGACAGTCCCAATAACGACCTGCGCCACCGCGCCCATGCCAAAGGGGCGGCGCAATTTGCCCGTGGCGAAGGCATCTGGTTCGGCGATGGCGAACTTTATTTCGCCTGCACCTCCGGCGGCGTGCATCAGAACGGCCAGTTAATGCGCTATGTCCCAGGCCCTTATGAAGGCACCGCGCACGACGCTACCCTCAGCGGTAAGTTACAGCTGTTCGCCGAACCCAATAACGACCTGCTGTTCGATTACATCGATAATGTCACGGTCGCGCCGTGGGGCCATATCTATGCCTGTGAGGATCGCTATTCCGACACGCTGAAAAACCACATCCGCATCCTGACCCGTGACGGTAAGGTAGCCACCTTCGCCCGCAATACGGATGTGAAGAATTCCGAATGGGCCGGTGCCTGCTTCTCACCCGATGGCTCGACCCTGTTTGCCAACCTTCAGGCCAATGGCTGGACCGTCGCCATCACCGGGCCTTGGGATCGTTTCAGGGCGTAACCTCAAAGCCCGAACCTCAGGCCGAAAGCGCACCATCAGGTGTTTGTTTCAATGACCCAAGTATATAGCTTTCGGCCTCACCTTCCTTGAGGGCCTTGGCAAAGCCCCAGCCCTGCCCGAAATGGCACCCAAGCTGCGCCAGATTTTCGGCAAGAACCATATCCTCGACCCCTTCGGCCACGACCTCAAGCCCGAAATCCCGCCCAAGCGTCAGAACCGAGCGCACAATCTTCTCAGATGCCCGTTCGGTGATCATGGTGCTGACGAACGACCGGTCGATTTTCAGCGTGTCGAGCGGCAGACGCGCCAGATAGCTTAATGAGGAAAAGCCGGTGCCAAAATCATCCAGCGCAATGCCTGCGCCTGCGTCCCTCAGAGACCCCAGCACCCGGGCGGCGGCATGCGGATCACGCATGACATCGCTTTCGGTGACCTCAAGCTTCAGCGCCTTAGGCGGCAATTCATGACTACGGATCAGGCGTGAAATATCCTCGACCAGATGCGCCCGCTCTATATCCGCCGCCGACAAATTGACGCTGATGAAAAACGAGTCCGGCAAATTATGCGCCGCACGCCATTTCGCCAGATTCTTTACCGTCTGATTGAGAATGATATTGGTCAGATCACACAACAGCCCCATATCACGCGTCAGCCCAAGGAAATGATCCGGCCGTATCAGGCCGCGTTTCGGGTGCACCCAGCGGGCCAGCGCTTCAAAACCGGCAATACGCCCCGAACTCAGGTCAATAATCGGCTGATAATAGGCAATGATCTCGCCGCTGATGAAGGCCTTGCGTAACTCGGCCTCAAGCGCCAGTTGCGTCAGGCCATCCGTTTCCAGATCGTGCTTGTATGACGCCACGCTGCCAACGCCCTTGGCCTGGGCCACTTCAACGGCCATCTCGGCACGTCGCAACAATTCACCAGCCTCAAGGGCGTGCTCGCCCCCGTCAACGGACACCGCCCCCATGGAAAAGGTCGGGTGAATATCAAAACCGGCCACCGTAATGGAACGCTCAAGCGCTGTACGCATACGCTCGGACACACGCGGAAAACCGCGCAGGGTGAGAACGGCAAATTCGTCTTCGCCAAGCCGCGCCAGAAGCGCCTTATCATCGAAGACCTCCCTGAGCCGCCTGGCCAGAAGCCCCAGAACCAGATCGGCGCGCTCATGCCCCAAGGCTTCGTTCAGACGGCGAAACCGGTTAAGATCACCAACCACAAGATCAAATTCACCCGACTGCTGCAAAATGGTTTGCGCGGCTTTCAGAAACCCGTAGCGGTTATAAAGGCCCGTCAGCGGATCGATATGCTCACCTGGCACCTTAAGCCCCTGCCCCGAACGCATATTTGCCGGAAGATCATCCGTCACATCCGTGACAAGGCCGCTGATCAGCGGCTGATCATGGCGTTTATTGCCTTTGAAATAGAGAACCCTGTCCGCCTTTGTCGTAAGAAAGCATCGTACCGCTTTCCCCTGCTGCATACCCGAAGTCAGGCTACTTAAGGCATCCGCTGCAAAAAGAGCACTCAGGTCATTGAGGTCTGAGCCCTCAAGTTTACCCTGAAAATCAAACTGAGCGCGGATCAGGTCATAGGTCCAGGCCACGAACCCCGCGGCCTCGACATCACCCGCCAGTTGCGCCGCCCCTGCGTTGTGTGCAAGCACGCCGGATTTGGTATCCGATTTGGAAGCCGACTTCATCTGCACACCTGCCGCACGGCTCTCCGTCCCCCGACGGCTGAACCCAAAAAGACTAACGCCTGACATTACTCAACTCGGCAGAAAATAAAACTAAAGGCGATTCTAGCGGCCATTTATTTATTTTCAGATAAAATCAAAGTTTATTGAATGAAAATAATAAGAAATTCCCCTCAGTTTTCTCAACCCGTCAGAAAGTCTGCCGGATCTTTTTTCATGGCCGGCCCGACAATGGCCGAAGCTATTCCACCAGACAGTACCCGCGCCCCCACCCGTTTCAGATCATCAACCGAAACCGCATCCAGCCGCTCAGACTGCGTGGTTAGGCTATACACCTGCCCATAGGTCAGCATCTGACCGGATAAGGTACCTGCGCGATGCGCCGCATTTTCGTCATTCAGATAAAGACCGGTCTTATACTGCGCCCGCGCCCGCTCAAGCTCAGCCTCAAGCGGCGCGTCCGCCAGATCACGCATAACCGAGCAAATCAGCTGACAAAGTCCGGCGGCATCCTGAGGCGCACAACCGGCATAGACCCCCAAAAGCCCCGTGTCCCTGAAGGCGGTGGTAAAGGCATCGATACTATAGGCCAGTCCGCGATTTTCACGCGCCTCCTGAAAAAGCCGCGACGCCATCCCGCCGCCCAGTATCTCGCCATAGAGCTTAAGGGCATAGAGATCGTCATCATACCGGTTAAGCCCCGGAAACGCCAAAGCCATATGGGTTTGCTCGATTTTGCGTTTCTGACGCTCATGTCCGGCCATAAATACCGGCTTCTGCGTGGCCTCACGCTCGCCGCGCCCTGCGACCTCACTGAAATGCCGCCCGATGGCCTCAAGATCTTCCGGCCCGATACTGCCGGACACGCAGACAACCGTTTCCGATGGATTATAAAGCCCTTCAATATAGGCCCTGAGACTTTCCGACCGTGCCGGTGCCAGACTGTCGGGCGTTCCCAATATAGGTCGCCCCAGACTGTGATCGCCAAAGACCGCCGCCTGCAACAGGTCGAACACATGATCGTCAGGCGCATCAAAGGCTTCGGATATTTCCTGCTCTATGACCTTCTTTTCGCGCTCAAGCTCAGCCGCATCAAGCACCGGGCGGAACATCAGGTCGCTGACCACCTCAACCGCCAGAGGCAGTAATTCACGCATGCCCCGCACTTCAAACCGCGTATGCTCATAGCCGGTTGACGCATTAATCGTGCCGCCCCGATGTTCAATGGCTTCGGCCAGTTCCCGCGCATTGCGACTACCTGCGCCCTTGAATACCATGTGCTCGCTTAAGTGCGCCCAACCGGATTGCTCCGGCGTTTCAAACCGCGCCCCGCCATGAATAATGGCCGTAAGGGCAAAAGTCTTGATCGGCATAGGATCGCAAACAAGGCGTAGCCCGTTCGGCAATGTGAGGGAAAACACGCCGCCCGCTGCCGAAGAACTTAATAACATGGTCAAACTTTTTCCTTAGGGGCTGCCCGTAAACGGCGGCGAATAACAGCGACATATATGGCCACAAGCGTCAGCCCCAGCGCATACCAGGTCAGGGCATATTCCAGATGCCGGTTGGTCAGGTTACGTGTCAGATCGACCGGTTTGGCCCCCAGCACATCACCTTCGGACAGGGCCAGATAGTAGTCAGCGCGCAAAGTCACGCCCCAGCGGGCCGATAGATCCTCAACCCGCCGCTGATACCAGTCATCGGCGGCCGGATTATTCGGCGGCATGAAGCTGTTGGGCGTCTCAAATGGCCGCAACCGGCCCACGACACCGGCAACAGTCACAGACCCAGTCTCAGATGACTTTTCACGCAAGAAACCGATATCAGTGAGAATAAATCCGTCCTCTACCGGACAAGGGGTCAGCAGATGATATCCTGCCTCGGCATCAGCGACGATGGGAAC
>JBCEBX010000393.1:0-8186 GCA_039206455.1 Asticcacaulis sp. | reverse complement strand
ATTGAAACGGTTATCGACCTTATCGATGCAATCTTCGACGGTAACGCGCGCCATAAAAACCTCTGTAAAAATGACAATAACACCGCAACCGGCAGGGCAACCCCATCGGCTTAGCGGCGCATCAAGTCCTGTGCTGCGTTTTCCTTACAGTCAGCGCCGCTAAAAAACAAGAACTTCCTTACATCCTAAATGGGCGTGCATACCCGACCGAAGCGCAGGGATTTTATTTTTACATCCGCAGTCGATGACACGACCTGTAGGTTAGTGGCCATGCCCAGACTATGGTTTTGCACCTCATAGGGGCCGTTAAATGCCTTTTTACCCGTATAGAGTTTCAAACTGACGTCCCCATAGACATTTCACAGAACATCAGCTCTGAAGTCGGCTTTCATATCCTGACGATGGCTGAAAACATGTTCCGCAATCTTCTCGCCATTTGCCCACAACTCCGTCTCCACCTGCATGGACACCTCGCCCTTCGGGCGCCTAAAGCGGAGAATATAGCTGGCTGACGGGCCGACATCAAAGATCAGCGCTACGCCCGGCGACCAGTCAGGGTGCGACTTCAGGGTTCTGAACTGGCCCTCGATCCGCACCCCTTCGTATCCGGAAGGCACAGTGAGGCGTTCTTCCTTATAATAGCCGGCATTCGGCCTATGCATATAGGCGTGGGTTTCCGGATGCCATTGGCACAGGGCCATATCGACAGGCTGCGCCTGAACCTGAGCGGCCAGCAGCCCATACGCAAAAACAGTTAATATACCTAAGGTTTTCATTCCCCACTCCTCGCCCCTAAAGACCTAAAGTTCCGCGGCCCGAAGTCAAGCGTTTTAACAGACGCCTTGCTTTACAGACCCGGCAGGCATACGGAAGGCCTATGTCCACCTCTGCGTCTAATTCTGGCAACAGACTGAACCTTCTTATCGGCTATGCACTGGCCTTTGCCGGATCGTTTCTGTTTGCCACCAAAGGCATATTTATCAAGCTGGCATACGACTATAATATTGATGCCATTACGCTTTTGACCATTCGCCTTCTGATGGCCACGCCGTTTTTCGTTATAGTCGGCCTGATCACCCGCTATCAGCAACGCCACCTAAATCCCCTGCCCCTGAGCCTGTACGTCAAGGCTCTGTTCGTCGGTGTGCTCGGCTACTGGTTCGCCAGCTATACGGATTTTGAGGGACTGGTGCATCTGACGCCACAGTTTGAACGGCTGATCCTGTTCACCTATCCGCTGTTTGTCATCCTGCTCGGGGCCATGTTCTTTGGCCACAAGATCAAACCTCTGGCCTTAAGCGCCTTTGGTATCTCCTATGCCGGACTGGCCTATGTCCTTGTCCATGACCTTCAGGTGCGCGGCGATACGATTGTCACAGGCGCCATATGGGTCACCATATCCTCCGTCGCCTTCGCACTCTATCTGTTACTGGCCAAGCCGGTCATCAAACGCATGGGACCATCACTGTTTACCTCGGTGGCCATGATCGGCGCAGCGCTGGCGACCTTTGTGCATTTTGGTGTGACGCATGAACTGAAACTGCCCGCCTTTACGCCGGAACTGTTCTGGCTGTGTCTCGGGCTGGCGATAGGCGCGACTGTACTGCCGGGCTATCTGATCAACTTTGCTCTGGCGCGCATAAGTTCACAGGCCAATGCCGTGATCGGCTTTATCAATCCGGTGATCACACTGGCCTTGAGCGGGCTAATCCTGCGCGAATATATCACTCTGGCCGATCTTGTCGGCACGGCCATGGTTCTGACCGGCGTCGCCCTCTACACCTGGCTTGATCAGCGCGCCGGGTCGCGAGCTTAGTCACGCCACCCCGATCACACGAAACGTAACAATCCCCAACCCACATTGAATTGTGCGACGCAACATAGACATTGTGTGATCACAGTTTTACGTCTATAGGCAGGCCATCCAAGGAAGCAAAACCATGTTTGACCACCTCGTCACCAACCGCGCCACACTGAGCCTCGACATTTTCGCCCTTATTCTTCGGGCCTTCCGCGCCGTTCGCTAATCGTGAACGTGGATTTCGGGCAAGGCATTGATCGGCGTCAGAATCATCCGCCGAAAGAACGTCTCCGCCCCTTCTGACTGCAACTGAATGCGCCCGTGCGTTAAGGGCTGACAGACACCGGCCTCATCCGGCGCACAGAGCTTCCATGCCTGCATCACCGGCACACCATTCAGGACGTGCACGGATTTGTCGCCATAGACATAGAGATCAAGCACATTCCATTCCCCAACCGGCTTTTCGGCATCTGACGCGTTTTCGATGTTCCACACCGCTGTATTGCCAATGGCCTGAGATTCCAGCCCCCCAACCATAAAGCGCCGCTTTGGATCGATGATCGTTTCATCACGGGCCACGGTGGTGGTGACACTCAGGCCCTTGCCCACCGGAACGATCATGCCGGTTGAGCCATACATGATTTCATATTCCACCGAGGCCATCCACGTCCCCCACACCGCGCCATGCGGCCCGTGCGAGTGATACAAAAGCCCGTTGTTTTCCGGCTCATTAAGGCGCGGCGCATGACGCACCCCGCTCCATTTATACTCAAGCCGCAAATGATAGTTGCTGTAGTCGCCCGTATGCACCAGCGACCCCCAGATGGTGCCATCCACCCGTAAGGCCGGTTCGCCGTCTTCCTTAACCACTGTGAACATGGCGGGACTATCGACGCGACCAATGGCGGGGGCATGATCAGCCTGATAGGTCTGGGCCGCATCGGGATAGCCCAGCCACTGCTCCCAGTCCTTCAGATCAGTCCCGTTAAACAGACTAATCGCCTCACCGGCCGGTTCAGGCACGCCCCTCAGCTCAAGGATCTGGGCCACGAAAGGCGGATCGTTTTTCGTCAGCTCCTCAAGCGATTGCGCCTGCGCATTAATCCCACCTGCAAGTAAAATAAGGCATCCGGTTATAATATAAGCTTTGCGACGCATATCATTTTCCTCACTTGTTTCTCTTCTTGTTTTCTTTGGCCTAACATGCGCTGATAACGTTGTCATTAGCTCATGAGGCTGAATTAGGGAAACGAATGGACAGAAGACGTCTTTTACAACTGATGCCCGCCGGACTCCTGAGCACCAGCCTGCCCGCCAAATCCGCGACACCATTCCCTGAAACCTTGCCGCGCATACGGTTTATAGCTGATCAGATTTTCAGAACCACTGTGTGCCTGCGCCCTTTCCGCGCCGAAGGCCCACGTAACGAGGCCGAAAACAGAGGCCGGAAGCGGATCATACATAATTATGGCCACGGAGGTTCCGGCTGGTCTTTATCCTGGGGATCCGCAGATCATGCCGTCAGACTGGCCCTTGAGGCCAATCAGACCTCTGTGGCCGTCATTGGTGCGGGGGCTATAGGCCTGACGACGGCTTTGACGGCACAACGCGCAGGCCTCAATGTCACCATCTACGCCAAAGACCGCTTCCCGTTTGTACGTTCCGCCCGTGCCACCGGCACCTGGTCGCCCGATTCACGCATAGCCCTGACAGATCGGGTCGCGCCTGACTTTGCTGATCGGTGGGAAGACATGGCCCGTAAAACCCATAGCATGCACCAGAGCTATCTTGGGCTGGCGGATAATCCGGTTGAATGGACAGACTTCTATTACCTGCGCCCTCACCCGTCCCCCTCCTCAGAACCCACGCCCGCTGCGGAACAACCTCAAAATACACACTACATACCGAACTTTGTCCGGCTTGAATCGCGGCTGAAGGATATATCGCCGCGTTTTCAGCCTGTGCCTGACGATCAGCACCCGTTCAATACGCCTCAGGCTCTACGCCGTCCCAACCTCACCTTCAATATTGCCGCCCTGTCGCATCAGTTCAGCCGTGAGTTCCTGATAGCGGGCGGTCGGTTTGTGCCTATGACCTTTAACAAACCTGCGGATATCAACCGGCTCAGGGAAAGGCTTATCATTAATTGCACTGGTTACGGCGCACGTACCCTGTGGCAGGACGAGAGCATCATACCCGTCCGCGGACAGATCACATGGCTGCCACCACAGGCTGACACTCATTATGGCTTTTATTACAAAGGCATTTCAGTGATGGCACGGCGTGACGGCATTGTCATTCAGCCGGTGGGAGCCGATGAAGGCTTTGGCTGGAACGACGACAATGAACAGCCTGACATGGACGCCGCCTATGCCGCCATAACAACACTTGCGGATGCTTACAAAGCCTGAACTCTGTAAGCATCCGTTAGCCGTCAGCACCTAAATATAAACCGTAACATACTGCTCGCGCAGCACCTTGGCCGCCGCGACCATGACCTCAAGCGCCGGTTTGGTTTCGGCCCAGCCTCGCGTTTTCAGGCCACAATCCGGATTGACCCAGATTTGTGACGGCCTGAGGGTACGCGTGGCACGCATCAGGCGCTCACGGATCTCCTCAAGGGTTGGCACACGCGGGCTATGGATATCATAGACGCCCGGCCCGATGTCATTCGGATACCGGAAGGTCTCAAAGGCCTCCAACAGTTCCATATTCGAGCGCGATGTCTCAACCGAGATGACATCAGCATCCAAGGCCGCAATGGCTTCGATGATGTCATTAAATTCCGAATAGCACATATGGGTGTGTATCTGGGTGTCATCCCGAACCCCTGACGCCGACAACCGGAACGATTCCACCGCCCACGCGAGGTAATCCGCACGTTTACCGGCATCCAGGGGCAGAGCTTCTCTGAGGGCCGGTTCATCAATCTGAATGATCCGGATACCGGCCGCTTCAAGGTCATTGACCTCATCACGCAGAGCCAGAGCAATCTGGAAGGCCACGGTTTTCAGCGGCACATCTTCGCGGACAAAGGCCCACTTGTACATGGTCACCGGCCCGGTCAGCATGCCCTTGACCGGACGTGAAGTCAGGGACTGCGCGAAGACGGCCCAATCGACCGTCATCGGCACCGGACGCGTCACGTCGCCAAAGATGATCGGCGGACGCACATAGCGCGAACCATAGGACTGCACCCAGCCGTTTTTGGTAAAGGCATAACCCTCAAGCTGTTCGGCAAAATATTGCACCATGTCGTTACGTTCGAATTCGCCATGCACCAGAACGTCGATATCGACCTCCTCCTGCCAGCGGATCGCCTGCTCCGTTTCCGCTTTCAGGAAGGCATTGTAATCGGCGTCGCTTAACTCACCGCGTGCGTGGCTGGCACGGGCCTTACGGACCTCAGCCGTCTGGGGAAAAGACCCAATAGTCGTCGTCGGGAACAACGGCAGGTTCAGGCTGCTTTGCGCCGCCTTACGCGCTGCGAACGGGCTTTGGCGCTGCGAATCCGCAGGCGTCAGGGCCTCAAGCCGTGCCGCTACTTCTGGCCTGTGGATGGTTTTCGACTGACGCCGTGCCTCGATGGCCGCGCTGGCCGCTGCCAACTCTGTCTTTACGGCCTCACGGCCTTCGTTGACCGCACGCGCGAGGATAGTCAGTTCATCCAGCTTCTGCACCGCAAAGGCCAGAGTCTGGCGCAATTCCTCAGGCAGGTGTCCCTCGCTCACCAGATCGATCGGCGTATGCAGCAGGGATGAACTGGTGGCGATCAGCGTTTTATCCTTGCCAAATCGCGCAATCAGCGGCTCGATGACATCCAGAATCGCCACCAGATCAGCGCGCCAGATATTGCGGCCATTGATCACCCCAAGCGACACAAGCTTGCCACCAGCATCGATGGTTTTCAGCACCTCGGCATAGTCCGGCACACTGACCAGATCGGCATGAACCCCTTGCACCGGCAGGGAAAACGCCAGTTCCAGTGCTTCGCGGCTGCCGCCGAAATAGCTGGTCAGCAGCAGTTTCACACCGGTCGCCGCCACATTCAGATAGCCATAGGCGTCTTTCAGCGCCTGAACCGTAACCGCATTCAGACCTAACGCCAGCACCGGCTCATCGATCTGTACCCATTCGGCACCGGCCGCTTTCAGGGCACGCAACCACTCCGCATAGGCAGGTAAAAGCTTTGGCAGGAGCGCCACCACATCCACCGGCTGAATACCGTTCTTGGCGAGAGTCAGAAAGGTCACCGGCCCGACGATTACCGGACGGGTATTGTGCCCCAGCGCCTTCGCCTCCTTGAATTCCTCAACCGACTTGGTACCGCTAAAGACAAAGTTCTGATCCGCCGTCAGGTCAGGCACAATGACGTGGTAATTGGTGTCAAACCACTTGGTCATCTCAAGCGCTTCATGGCCCGCACCATGATCATGGCCACAGGCGCTACGGCCTTGTGTTCCACGCGCCAGCGCGAAATAAGCCTCAAGGCCTTTGTACTGCGCATAGCGTGCAGGCACCGCACCCAGCGCTACCGCCGTATCCAGTAGATGATCATAGAGCGAAAAATCATTCGACGGCAGGATATCGATACCGGCCCCGGCCTGAGCGGCCCAGTTATCGGCCCGCAGAGCCTTTGCCTGAGACAGCAGGTCCTCAGCGGCACTCTTGCCAGCCCAGAAGGATTCAAGCGCGTGCTTCAGTTCACGCTTGCGACCGATGCGGGGAAAACCCAGCACCGCAGTTTTAACGTTTGACATAATGTACCCCATAAAATGGGGGCAAAGGGATCGTCAGTGCGCAGACATAAGTCCACTCACCTAACGGGAAACCCCGCCCGTATGACTTAGAACCACCAAGGCAGGTCTCCTGACTCATGGATCAACAGGTCGTTCCGTCTTCCCGAAAGCTTGCACCTTCAGTGACATGGGTGGAACGCCCTACCCATACTACAGTTGCGGGAACAGCGCCGTTTTACGGCTTCCCTCTTAGCGTCTGCGGCGAACCACAGCCGACCCTGATGACCAGTTTATGACTCGGCCACAGGGCAATGTCAATAAAGACATAAAGATATCTTTATGTCTTTATGTTTGCACAATAAGCCTCCTTGTTGTTATGCAGGGGTTATCGCCTGCTAAAATTCTTCTTCGCTAAGAGCAAACAGGTCTTCTGATCCGGCCTTCATGCGCTGCAGGTGCGAATCAATTTCCGGCAGTATGCGCTTGAGGAACACCTGCCCGACCTTAAGCTTGGTGGCATAATAAGGATCGGTATCACCGGCATCGATCTTTTGCTTCGCCGCCTGCGCCATCTGCGCCCACATATAACTCAGGGCCGTCAGACCGAAGATATGCAGATAATCAAGCGACCCTGCGGCCGCCGCGTTCGGATTTCCCATGCCGTTCTGCATCAGCCACATAGTGCCATCGAGTAACTTGGCCTTGGCTGATTTCAGCCCTTCGACAAATTCCGGCACCCGCGAAGCTGACTCATGTTCGGCCACATAGGCATCGATTTCTGCAAAGAAACTCATGGGCGCGCGTCCGCCCTTGGAAGGCAGCTTGCGCCCCACCAGATCAAGCGCCTGAACGCCGTTCGTGCCTTCATAAATCAGGGTAATGCGGACATCGCGCATATATTGCGATGCTGGAAAATGCTCCGTAAAGCCCGACCCGCCATGCACCTGCATAGAATCCTGCGTGATCTTCAGGCCCTTTTCAGTCAGAAACGCCTTGACCACAGGTGTTAGCAAGCCAACGAAATCATTGGCCTTTTCACGCGCCGCTTCGTCCGGCGATGACTTGGCCAGATCAGCCTGCAACGCTACCCAGGTCAGAAACGCCCGCCCGCCGTCAATCAACGCACGACTTTCCAGCAGCATCCGCCGCACATCAGGGTGCACCAGAATAGGATCAGCCGGCTTGTCCGGTGCCTGAGGCCCCGTCAGCGCACGTCCCTGCAAACGATCCTTGGCAAATTCCACCGCCGCCACATGGGCCGCATGCCCGATCGCCAGTCCCTGCAAACCAACCCCTAAACGGGCATTATTCATCATGTAGAACATGATCTTGAGGCCTTCGTGAGCATTCCCCAGCAACCAGCCCTTCGCGTCTTCATAGATCATGACGCAGGTGGCATTGCCATGAATGCCCATCTTATGTTCAAGCCCCGCGCAATGCAGGCTGTTACGCTCTCCGGGATTACCCTCAGCATCAGGAATAAACTTCGGCACAAGGAATAGGGAGATGCCCTTCACCCCTTCCGGTGCTCCTTCAAGCCGCGCCAGCACGAGGTGACAGATATTTTCGGTGAAATCATGTTCACCGGCACTGATCCATATCTTCTGACCGGATACAGCATAAGTGCCGTCACCATTGTCCTTGGC
>JBCEBX010000392.1:0-8192 GCA_039206455.1 Asticcacaulis sp. | reverse complement strand
ACCCTACACATATTGCGAATAATTCGCAATAACTTCGCGGTCATCGAATGAAAAATTCCACCGGCACCGTGATTTCTATCGGGTTGCCTGTGACGTCCTCAGGCGGTTTCGGCAGGGGCACACTGCGCCTGAGCATGTTCAGGGCTTCGCGATCAAGCGCAGCATAGCCGGATGAACGATCGACCTCAGACGTCACAACACGCCCGTCCCGATCCATTGAAAAGCGTAACCAGACCACGCCCTGCTGTCGCCGTGACCGGGCGTCAGCCGGATAGCGCTTGTTCTTCTCCAGATGGCTCATCAGACGGGTCTGCCAGCTCTGGGGCGAGCTTGAGGCCGAAGGTGCCGGCGGGGCCGGACGTGACAGCGGAGCCGTCGTTTCCGGCGCAGGCGTAGCATCGACTGTTGGCGATACCTCCGGCACCGGTGGCGGCGCAGCGATAGGTTCGACATCCGTCGGCAGGGTACGGGTTATGATCCGCTCCACCGGTTTCGGTCTGGCCTTTGACGCCGCCGCTTCAACCTGCTTCGGCCCCTCCGGCTGCTCCGACGGTGGTTCCGGTGGTGCCTGAAGGTGAACCATCTCAACCGCAATGGATGGCTCTTCAAATAGCATTGGATCGGGCGTGCTAACCTTCCAATAGGCCACCATCATCAAAGGTACGATGTGAAAGGCCACCGCACAGCTAAGCCCCGCCCCCCAGCGGGACCTAGCCTTATGGCGCTGATCCAGCATCATCGGCGTAAGGGAGGGTTGTTTCACCTCAGTCACGATATTGCGCGTCACAGGCAGGGCGGCCTCAAACATGGCGTCACGCTCCGTATTGGGCCTGAACCAAAGCATGGACACGTTTGAACGCCGTTTCCGCACCAGCGGTGACCCGCGCCTCCTCTTCCGGCGTGAGGGCGATTTCATCGAGGGCCTTGGTAAAGGTCTTCCAGTGCAGGCCACGACCTTCATCCGCCGGTGCCAGATGACGCGCGCCATTACCGGCATCCAGACCCAGCTTGGCGGCAAACTTCAGAAGGAAAGCCGCCCCAAGATTGGAGCCTTCGGCCACATAGAGCCAGCCCAGCGCCGTCGGCAGGTCCAGCTTACCGGCATGGAAATGGGGCGCCCTGTCCGCAACTGGCAATTCCGCTCCCACATCCCCCAGATCGTGAACAATATCATCAAAACGACGCCGCCCCTTCAGGTCCGGCAGCAAAGCATCCAGTGCCGGCTCGTCATAAAGCGTAAAGATATCACGGTGAAACAGATACTGTACCTTCAGGAAGCGGGTATAGTTTTCAACACTCGCAAACGGATTATGCGCCATGATGGTCTTATCCAGACGCTCATGCGTGTCCGTCGTAAGGCCCTTTAACCGCTTGGAACGGCTCTCGTTTTCGATAACTTCCACCACTATTTCTTACTCCGCAATATGACCGGACACAGACTCGCGGCACAAAATATGCGCGGCCTGCACCTGAGAGGCAGACGCAAAAAACTGCCCTCATATGAGTAAGACGTTTGTCAGAACGAATAATTCAGCCCGAAACGCAAAATTTTGGCTTTCTGAGGTTCATTCGGAAGGCCTGACCCTTATTATAAAAACGAAGCGCGGCCTCCTCCCGGAGCCCGCGCTCGCTTTTAGCCCTTCACACACACGACCTGCTTAAGCGTATGGACGATTTCGACGTGATCGGCCTGAGCCTTCATGACCGCGTCAATATCCTTATAGGCCGCCGGTGTTTCATCGATGACGTCGGCGTCCTTCCGGCATTCCACACCTGCCGTGGCACGGACATGGTCTTCCAGAGAAAAACGCCGCTTGGCCTCGGCCCGCGACATGGCCCGCCCCGCGCCGTGTGAGCACGAACACAGGGCTTCAGCCATGGCCTGACCGGCTATGCCACGCACGATGAAGGACCTTGCCCCCATCGATCCGGGAATGATGCCCAGCGTTTCCGGCGTGATACGTACGGCCCCCTTACGGGTCACCAGCACATCGGAGCCGAAATGCCGCTCGTGCGCCACGTAATTGTGGTGACAGTTCACGGCCTCACAGTCGCAAGTGAAACGCTTCGGCACAGAGACCGAAAGCGCCTCCAGCGCCGCCGTCATCATCAGTTCGCGGTTAGTGCGGGCAAAACGCTGCGCCCACGACACCGCGCCCATGTAATCACCGAACAGTTCCGAACCTTCCGGCAGATAGGCAAGATCCTCGTCTGGCAGATTGATGAACCAGCGCTTCATTTCGTGCTTGGCGCGTTCGATGAAGTACGAGCCAATACGGTTGCCGATCCCACGCGAACCGGAATGCAGCATGATCCACACAGCATCGTTTTCATCGAGACAGACCTCGACGAAGTGATTACCGGTCCCCAGCGTGCCGAGGTGGTTCTGCGCCCGATGCGCGGCCTGCGAAATCTTCGGATGCTTGTCGACGATCTTTTGCAGTTCGCCGTGAAGCCCGGAAAATTCGGAATTGATCGCGTCGGACGTTTCCCCCCACGCCCCGCGGTCGTTACGGCCGCCATTGTCGGTACGTCCATGGGGGATACGCGCTTCAATAGCCGACCGCAGACCCGACAGATTGTCAGGCAGGTCGGCAGCCGTCAGCGTGGTGCGTACCGCCATCATGCCGCAGCCCAGATCGACGCCGACTGCTGCCGGAATGATCGCGCCCCGGGTGGGTATAACCGAACCAATGGTCGCGCCCATGCCCCAGTGTACGTCTGGCATAATGGCGACGTGCTTGTGAATAAAGGGCATAGCCGCGATGTTATCAAGCTGCTTGCGCGCCTGATCCTCGACAGCCACGCCATCGATCCACGCCTTGATCAGACCCCCACGGGCCCCTTCGAATACTTGCATAGGGATATCCCCCTTTCCGGGACACCCTTCGTGCCCCTATTTTTTTGGATCAATAAGACCGTCGAGCTCATAAGGCGTCTCGCCGGTCAGTTCGTAGAGTTTGAGCCAGGCCCTGACGGCAGCCGCAACCGGTCCAGGGACCGGCAGGCCGGCGAACCAGCGGGAAACCGAAGAGCGATCGACATTCAGCGCTTCCGACAAACGCGACTGCCAGCCACGCTCTCCGAAAAGCAAAATTGCCGCTATCCTCAGTTCCTCCGCCGTCATGGACTTAAGCGCCTTTCATGAGCTGTTCCTGCTCACCAATATAGCGCAACACATTTTCGGAGAACCCGTCGATGTGCGTCCATGCGCCGCCATAGCCTACGCCGTTGCGATGAGAGGCCACATTGATCATGTAGGCCTGCTTCGCCACGGGTTGCGTTACGCGGTCGCTACTCTGTTCATCGGTGATGACGATCAAGCGGTCATGTTTTATCCCGTTGACCTTTGTCACCGCCTTACCAAGCTCCGTACCGGAATGCATTTGTGATCGTATGACCACATCGACACCCGCCATACCACGTCGGGGCGGCACTTCGACAACCTCATCCGAGAAGGTAAAGACCCGAACCTCGCCCGGAATAATGGCCGCCAGCGTCGCCGCCGCGTCCATCCGGGTCAGGTCCGACTTCGCAGACAACCGGCAATCCATCGAGCCTGATACATCCACCAGCACAATCGTCCGGCCAGCGAACACAGGCTGCTCAAGGATCGTCTCGCTCAGCGCCTGATCAAGCCAGGGCTCAAAACGGGGGGCTGCCCGCGCAGCCGCCACATAACGGAACGGCAGGACACGTTCAGCCCCTTGCCTTGCAAGAATGGCTGTCTTCACAAGCGTTTCGTCAACACCCGCCCGATCCATGTTGCGCAGGTTGCGCAACAGGGCCAGATAACCGAGTTTGCGATCGGTCAGAAGACGCGTGAAGGTCTCTGCCTTGTCCGCACCACCTGACAGCGCCACCTCCCACGTATCAGGAGACGACAGCGTACCCGCCGCCAGATGCTTCCAAAGCTCGGCCTGCGCCTCATCCTTCGGTTTGGCGTGCGACAGGAACAAAACGTCCCTGAGACGCACCGGCCCAGCCCGGTCGTACTTGGCCAGCGCATAGGCATCGAATTTGGTGAAGGCACGGGCAAGCCCCAGCTTCATCTGCTTCGACAACGGCTTTTTGCCGTTGCGCCAATAGACCGCCACCAGCTCCGACAGTTCGTCGGCTCGCTGGATCACCCGCTCGATGGTCGGCGCTACCAAAGCCCCGCCCGATTTGATGAGAGCGCAAAGCAGGATCAGCGGCGCATGACGCAGCTTCATCTGTTCGCGGGCCTCAACCGCCAGACTGGCAACGGTTTGCGGCTCGACCTCAAGGGCCAGCGTATATATCCGTTCGGCTATGCTTTCGCCGTCCTCATAGAATTCGTCTTCCCACAACAGGCAAGACAAAACAGACCGGCGCAGCCGTTGCTCTGCCGATAATATCGCGGCGGAAGCCCCTTCATGCGTGATGCACACGGGGCGTTTTTGGAAAATGTTCAGTCGCATGACCGCACCTCTTCTTGGCATCGTTGGGTTTTAATCGCAGGGCATCGATCGCCGAACCGGCTGTTCGACGGACGCTGCGTGTGAATGGCACTGGGGTTGGGGCGACAAGGTCGCAGCGATAAGGAGACGTCTGGCCACGGTAATACGCCCGTGGCTACTGTCGATGGGCACTCAAGGGAACAGGCGAGAACGTCAGCCCCTCGGCCGCAAACCGGCGTCGGGTTTGGGGAGTTGAACCCCGGCCTTACAGCCTTCACCAGATCGAAGAAGACGTTACTCTACGCCACCTGAGTGGGCATCGTCCGAATGGTTCCCTGATCGGGCCTGTCTGAACGATGATGCCGTTACTAATGCAACTTGTTGCATTATGCAACAAGAAAATTAAACTTTATGACTCCAGCTTTCCGGGAATAGTCGGTTCCGGTTGGGAGGCGCTTCCGCCGAACATCGCCACGTTCGGGCTGTTCCGGCTTGCCAGTTACCTGACATCCGGGGCCGCCTTTCCCTGTTGGAGCGAAGAAGCCGGCCCCTGCACCACGGAAAGCTGAACTCAATATACCGGGGAAAGGTTGCAACCGCGCCGTTGAAAGACGATGTAAGCGGTCACTGCGCCACCGGCAGCAAGGGAAAGAACGATAACGCATCACCGACAGTGAAATGACTGCCGCAGCGTGACAGGCTGATGTAAGCGTTACCTACGCCACTTGCGGGACTTACAGGGAACAAGCGAAAGCGGAAGTCTATGGCTCTACCACTGAGCTACGGAGCAAGCTCCGGCCGGACTCGAACCGACGACCTATAGATTACCGAAGGAACCGCTTTCTACACCACTGCAAGATCGTCACAAAAGTAACGATATGCGCCTGATATCGCCGAGCGTTGCAGGATGCAACACAATTCAGAATACGAAGACAACCTCTCCTCTTGATGTGGCACAAATGTAACTCCACGCATGAGAGGTTCGACTTTCATCCTCATACATATACGCCCTCTCAGCCGCCGCATTGCCGCAGCCTTAAGCATGAGCCATAACGGTTTCCGTTTAAAAACGGCGTGTGGAGACGCTGTCCCTTTGGCCAGCGCCTCCTCTGACATTTGGCGGATTTACCTTGTTGTGCCTGTACTGCCGGGTTTTTGGCGGCCATGCACCAGACGGTAAAGCGCCGGCAGCACCACCAGTGTCAGCAGGGTGGATGAAACAATCCCCCCGATTACCACCGTCGCCAGCGGTCTTTGCACCTCTGAGCCGACGCCGACATTGAACGCCATAGGCACGAAGCCCAGTGACGCCACCAACGCCGTCATCAGCACCGGCCTGAGACGCGTAAGCGCCCCCTCACAGATGGCCGGTTCGAACGGCTTGCCTTCCTCACGCAAGGCCTTGATAAAGCTCAGCATCACCACCCCATTGAGCACCGCTACCCCCGACAGGGCAATAAAGCCGACCCCTGCCGAAATCGACAGCGGAATATCACGTAAGGCCAGCGCCACCACCCCACCGGTCAGCGCCAGAGGCACACCGGAAAAGACAATCAGCGCATCCGTGAATGACCTGAAAAGCAGATACAAAAGACCGACAATCAGCAACAGGGTCATCGGCACCACGACCTGAAGCCGCTTCGCCGCCGAGGTCATCTGTTCAAACGTACCGCCGTAACTGAGCCAGTACCCTTCGGGCAGCTTAATCTCACGTGCCACCTTGTCCTGTACACGCGACACAAAGGTGCCCAGATCCTCACCCCGCACATTGGCCGTAACCACAACGCGGCGCTTGCCCTGTTCACGACTGATCTGGTTGGGGCCATTGATCATCTCGATGGTCGCCACATCCGACAGGGGTATGAAGGCCACCGCCTCCCCATTGCGCACCGGCACCCTGAGACGCCCGATTTCCGCCAGATTGGCCCGACGGTCTTCGGGCAGACGCACGATCACGTCAAAGCGCCGGTCCCCTTCGAATATCTGACCGGCCTGCGTCCCCCCAAGCGCCGTCGCGACCACATCCTGCACATCCGCCACACTCAGGCCCAGACGCGCCATAGCCGCCCGATCAGGCGTGATCTGCAACATAGGCAGACCCGATACCTGTTCGACACGGACATCCTGCGCCCCGGGAATGGTGGCCATGAGCTTCTGGATGTCATTGCCGGTATCCAGCAACTGATCCAGATCATCACCGAAAATCTTCACCGCCACATCCGAACGCACCCCAGAGATCAGTTCGTTAAAGCGCATCTGAATCGGCTGGGTGAACTCATAATTATTGCCGGGAATGGTTTCGACCGCTGTCTGCATCCGTTCGACCAGACTGTTTTTCGACTCCTTGGGATTGGGCCACTCTTTGCGCGGTTTCAGGATAACAAACGTGTCCGCCACTGAGGGCGGCATAGGATCGGTCGCCACCTCTGCGGTACCAATCTTGGCAAAGACCCGTTCGACTTCGGGGAAGGCTTTCAGTTTCGCCTCCACCGCGCCCTGCATGGCCACGGACTGCGTCAGACTGGTGCCAGGTATGCGCATGGCATGAAGCGCCACATCCCCCTCATCCAGTTGCGGAATGAACTCCGCCCCCAGACGTGTGGCCAAAAGCCCTGCCAGCACCGTCAGCACCACCGCCCCGCAGATCACCACCACACGCGCCTTCAACGCCCAGCGCAAAACAGGCGCATAGAGCTTGCGCGCCCCGCGCATGACAGGGCTTTCCTTTTCCTGCACCTTACCTGTGACAAACATAGCCACAGCCGCCGGTACAAAGGTCAGCGACAGCACAAGCGCCGCCGTCAGCGCCATGACAACGGTCGCCGCCATCGGATGGAACATCTTGCCTTCGGTGCCTGACAGGGCAAAGATCGGCACATAGACCAACGTAATAATCAGCACCCCGAACAAAGACGGACGGATCACCTCCGCCGAGGCCTTGGAGGCCAGATCGAAGCGTTCTTCACGTGTCAGCAGGCGCCCCATATTATGCTGCGCCTCAGCGAAACGCCGCAGGCAGTTTTCAATAATGATCACCGCGCCATCGACAATCAGGCCGAAATCAAGCGCCCCAAGTGACATCAGATTCCCCGATACCCCCGCCTGCACCATGCCGGTCAGGGTCATCAGCATGGTTATGGGAATAACAAGCGCCGTAATGATCGCGGCCCTTATGTTCCCCAAAAGCAGGAACAGGATGACGATTACCAGCAAGGCCCCTTCGGCAAGGTTCTTTTCAATGGTCGTCAGAGTACGTTCCACAAGCGTGGTACGATCATAGACGGCCACCGCGCGCACGCCTTCGGGCAGGGAGGCATTGGCGACCTTAAGCTGCGCCGCTACGGCCTTGGCCACAGTACGACTGTTCTCGCCGATCAGCATATTGACCGTGCCGATGACGACTTCCTGACCGTTCTGGGTTGCGGCACCGGTACGCAGTTCCTCCCCCAGAATGACATCGGCGACATCTGCGACGCGCACCGGAACCCCCATACGGGTCTCGACGACGATCTGTGACAGGTCGGCAACCGTATTGGCCTGCCCCGGAACGCGCACCAGAAACTGCTCGCCGCTTTTTTCAATATAGCCCGCACCGCGATTGGCATTGTTGCGCTCTAACGCGGCAATGACATCACTGAGCGTCAGCCCATAGGCCGATAACCGTTCCGGATAAGGCGTGACATGATACTGACGCTCAAAGCCCCCGATCGTATTAACCTCGGTGACCCCTGGCGTATTGCGTAACTGTGGCCGGATCACCCAGTCCTGAAG
>JBCEBX010000391.1:0-8289 GCA_039206455.1 Asticcacaulis sp. | reverse complement strand
GTGCTGAACGCGACCTACGAAGGCCGCAACTGCGGTATGCTGATTGATCGCGCCGCCGTTCTGTTTGCCAATCCGGCTATGGATATCACCAGCGAAGTGATTGACAAACTCAATGCTTCAAAAGTAACGGTAGACATCAAGCGCGTGGTCATCAATGAGGCCGACCGTCAGAAACTGTTGCAACTCAAGGCCCAGCAAGAGGCGCAGCAAGGCGGTTAATAACCAAGAAAGTACGTCGCACACATGCCGGATCTGCGGTTTTTTGATGTCGGGTCGCGGATCGAACTCGATCAGGTATTAGAACTTTCGGGTGCCGTTGTGGCTGATGAGGCTCAACGGGGATGTGGTTATGTGACCGGTTGCGCACCTCTGTCTGAAGCGGGCAGAGGTGAGGCAACCTATTTCAGTGACCGGCGTTATCTCTCCAGTCTTAAACAAACCAGAGCCGAATACGTCTTTGTGCATCGCAAGGATGTGGGTCTGGTGCCCGAGGGCAGTGCGGCCCTGATCAGCGGTTCGCCGCAGGCCTCGTGGGCGCGGCTATCGGCGCGCCTTTATAGTCCCAAGTTTCATCAGGGCGCGCAGGCCGTTCATCCTGATGCGCGCATAGAGCCTGATGTCACGCTGGGGGTAGGGGTGGTTATCGGTCAGGGCGCGGAAATCGGCAGCGGGACTCGTATCGATGCCTATACGGTCATCGGGCCAGGCTGTGCGATTGGCCGCAATTGCCGTATCGGCGCACAGGCGACTATCTATTGTGCTTTGGTCGGTGATCGGGTGCAGCTGTCTGCGGGGGTAAGAATTGGTGAGGCCGGTTTTGGCGTGTCACATGATTCCCGGGGGCTGGTGGATGTGCCGCAGTTGGGCCGCGTCATTATTCAGGATGATGTCAGTATAGGGGCCGGTACCTGTGTTGATCGTGGGGCCTATGATGACACCGTAATCGGCGAAGCGTCCAAGATCGACAATATGGTGCAAATCGCGCATAACGTCAGGCTGGGGCGAAATGTGATTGTGGCGGCCCACTCAGGGCTTTCGGGGTCGGTAAAGGTGGCTGACGGCGCCAAGTTTGGCGGACGGGCGGGCATTATCGATCATATTGATATTGGTGAAGGCGCTATCGTTGCGGCGGGCGCTATCGTGTTTAAGGATGTACCGGCAGGGCAGATGTGGTCGGGTTTTCCGGCCAAGCCGTCGCGCCAGTTTCTGCGTGAAGCGGCCTGGCTGGCCAAGAGCGCGGCGTCTAAGGATAAGGGTTAACGGATATGATAATCGAAGATACGTCAGATGTGGCGGAAGCAGAAAGTGGCCTGGATGTCGGCTATCAGGAAGTCCTGAAGCGTATTCCGCACCGTTACCCGTTTCTGCTGATTGATCGCGGTGAAAGCTGGATCAAGAACAAATCAATGGTCGGCATCAAGAACGTTACGTTTAATGAGCCGTTCTTTAATGGCCATTTTCCGGAAAATCCGGTCATGCCGGGTGTGCTGATCATCGAGGCTCTGGGGCAGACCGGTGCGGTTCTGATGTCCAAGTCTCTCGATGTGTCCGTCGAAGGCAAGACCATCTTCTTCCTTGGGGTGGATGGCGTCAAGTTCCGTAGTCCTGTGCGTCCGGGCGACCAGCTTAAGCTGCATGTTGAGGTGGTGCGTCACCGGGGCGACGTCTTCAAGTTCCGTGGCGAAGCCAAGGTTAACGGTAAGGTCGTTTGCGAAGCTGAGTTTTCCGCCATGGTCGTTGAGGTGCCTAAATGAGTGAGGCGGCGCCCGTCATCCATCCTACGGCCATAGTTGATTCCGCGGCCCAACTGGGGCGCAATGTGCGTATCGGGCCGTGGTCGATCGTCGGGCCTCAGGTGACGCTTAAGGACGGCGTGCATATGCAATCGCATGTCGTGGTGGATGGTCTTACTGAGGTGGGTGAAGATACCCATGTGCATCCCTTTGCCGTTTTGGGTGGTGCACCACAGCATCTGGCGCATAAGGGCGAAGATACCCGTCTGATTATCGGTGCGCGTAACCAGATACGTGAGCATGTCACCATGCATACCGGCACAGTCAGCGGGGGCGGTGAGACGCGGGTGGGGAATGACTGTCTGTTCATGGTTGGCTCGCATGTCGCCCATGATGCCGAAGTCGGCAACAATGTCGTAATGGCCAATAATGCCTCAATCGGTGGCCATGTGCATGTCGGGGATTTTGTGTTTCTCGGCGGGCTTTGCGGCGTGCATCAGTATGTGCGCATAGGTCGTTACAGCTTTGTCGGCGGGGCCGCTATGGTGACCAAGGACGTGATCCCCTATGGCTCAGTATGGGGCAATCATGCGCGTCTTGAGGGGCTTAATCTGGTGGGTCTGAAACGGCGTGGTTTCTCGCGCGACCTGATCAATTCCATGCGCACGGCCTATCGCATGATGTTTGCCCCCGAAGGGACTTTTCAGGAGCGACTGGATGATGTGCTGGAAAACTTCTCTGATATTCCGCAAATCGTAGAGATTGTTCAGTACATCCGTGAGGACTCTAACCGTCCGATCTGTTTGCCTGATGCCTGAGGTTCAGCCTAAAATCGGTCTGCCTAAAATCGGTCTGCCCAAGATCGGTCTGATAGCGGGCGGCGGTGCCGTGCCGGTCGAGGTGGCGCGTTATCTGAAAGAGAGCAGCCGCGACTATTATGTCGTTCGCCTTGAGGGGATGGCCGAGGCAGAGCTATCGGATCATCCGGGGCGGGATATATCTGTTGGCCATTTTGCCGAGATTTTTACCGCTCTGGCACAGGCGCAGGTTCGCCATATCTGCATGGTTGGCTATGTTAAGCGACCGGATTTCGGCACCATGCCGCGTGATAGTGGCGGTGTGGCACATCTGCCGGCCATTGAACAGGCGGGGCGTGGTGGTGATGACGGACTGTTGCGACAGGTCGCCCGCATGTTCGAGGCTCAGGGCTTTGTTATCGAAGGCGCGCATGAAGCTAATCCGCAGTTGTTGCTGACTGAAGGCTTACTGGCAGGGCCTGAGCCGTCACAGGCGGCGCGGGAAGACCTTGAAGAAGCCTTTCGCATTGCGACAGCTATAGGGGCGCTGGATATCGGGCAGGCGGCTGTAGTGGCCGGTAAAATTACACTGGCAATTGAAGCACAGGAAGGTACTGATGCGATGCTTCGCCGCATTCCCGCCCTGCCTCTGCCTCTGATAGGGAATATGCATAACCGTAAAGGGGTGCTGGCTAAGGTCTGTAAGCCCATTCAGGATCGGCGTCTGGATATGCCCACCATAGGCGTTGCCACGGTAGAGGCCGCCTCTGAGGCCGGTTTGTGTGGTATAGTCGGTCAGGCGGGCTCTATACTGGTTGTCGACAAGGCGCGCACATTTGCGCGCGCAGAAGAACTGGGGCTTTTCATCTATGGCCATATTGCCGGATAAACCTGCGGCTAACGCCGGGGTGCCCAAAAAAATAATGATCATTGCGGCGGAGGCTTCTGGCGATACGCTGGGGGCCGGACTGATGCGGGCGCTGGTGGCGCAATCTAGGACGCCGTTGACCTTTTGTGGTGTTGGCGGCCAGCAGATGCGCGCGCTGGGGGTCGAAAGTCCGTTCGATATTGCCCAACTGTCCATTCTGGGCATGAGCGAGGGGCTTAAGGCCTATAAGCGCGTCAAGGCACGTGTCGCGGACACCGTGGCGCTGGCGGTGGCGGAAAAGCCCGATGCCGTGGTCCTGATCGACTCATGGGGCTTTACACTACGGGTGGCCAAGGGCATTCGTGAGGTCATGCCGGACGTTCCCCTGATCAAATATGTCGGACCGCAGGTGTGGGCGACGCGCCCCGGACGTGCGAAGACATTGGCGCAAAGCGTTGATTTGCTTCTGGCTTTACATAAGATGGATGCGCCCTATTTTGAGGCCGAAGGACTTGAGACGGTTGTCGTAGGCAATCCGGCACTCAATGTCGATTTTTCCCGCGCCGATCCTGAGGCTTTTCGCGACGCCAATGGGTTGAAGCCGGATACACCTCTGCTTCTGGTCCTACCGGGTAGTCGTCCGGCGGAGATCAAGCGCCTGATGCCGGTTTTTATCGAAACCCTGCAACGCCTGTCGATTGTTTATCCTGAACTTCGGTTTGTTATGCCGGTTGCGGATACGGTGCGTGAGCGGGTGCTTGAGCAGGTTCAGGGACTTGATCTGCCGCTGATCATGACCGACACGGAATCTGACAAATTAAGTGCCATGCAGGCGGCGGATGTGGCTCTGGCCTGTTCGGGAACCGTGAGTACGGAACTGGCACTATCGGGTTGTCCGATGATTATCGCCTATAAGGTGGAATGGCTGACCTATTTTATTTTCAAGCGTTTTTCGCCGCTTAAATATGTCACCCTGTTCAACATCGTGGCGGATAAGGAAATCGCGCCGGAATTCATCCAGAAAGACTGCTCGGTCGATAATCTGGTACGGGCCGTGGTCGCAAGACTGAATGATCCCAGTCTTAGGGCGCGTCAGACGGCGGAACAGTTTGCGGCACTTGATCTGATGGGGCGCGGACAGAAACCACCTGCGGAACTGGCGGCGGGGGCGGTCATAAAACACTTAAATCTATAAAAAAACCGCCGCAGATAACTGCGGCGGTTTTTTTGTTCGGCTTAACCGCGTTGTGACAGCGGTACAAAGTCACGCGCCGCAGAACCGGTATAGATCTGGCGCGGACGGCCGATCTTTTGCGATGGGTCTTCGATCATTTCTTTCCATTGAGCGATCCAGCCCACGGTGCGCGCCAGAGCGAACAGCACGGTGAACATGGTGGTCGGGAAGCCCATGGCCGACAGGGTGATGCCGGAATAGAAGTCGATGTTCGGGTACAGCTTGCGCGAAACGAAGAAGTCATCGCTCAGGGCGATACGTTCCAGTTCACGGGCAACCTGAAGCAGCGGGTCGTTAGGATCCCCCACAGCGGTCAGAACCTCATGGCAGGTCGACTGCATGACCTTGGCGCGCGGGTCGTAGTTCTTATAGACGCGGTGACCAAAGCCCATCAGCTTGTACTTACGGTCTTTGACGCCCGCAATGAACTCAGGGATACGCTCAGGCGTGCCGATTTCCTTGAGCATGTTCAGGGCTTCTTCGTTGGCCCCGCCATGGCTTGGGCCCCAGAGACAGGCAATGCCCGCCGCGATACAGGCAAACGGGTTAGCCCCCGAAGAACCGGCCAGACGCACGGTTGAGGTCGAGGCGTTCTGTTCATGGTCGGCGTGCAGGATGAAGATACGATCCATCGCCTTGGTCAGAACCGGATTCGGCACATATTCCTCGGCCGGAACGGCAAAGCACATGCGCAGGAAGTTTTCCGAGTAGCTGAGGTCGTTCTTTGGATAAACGAAGGGCTGGCCCACCGAATATTTGAAGGCGCGCGCGGCGATGGTCGGCATTTTCGCAATCAGGCGATGGGCCGAAATTTCACGCTGCTTGGCGTCCTGAATATCAAGGCTGTCATGATAGAAGGCCGACAGAGCACCGACCGCACCGGTCATAATGGCCATCGGGTGCGCATCGCGACGGAAGCCTTCGAAGAAGCGGTCAAACTGCGCATGCAGCATGGTGTGGCGGGTTATGGTGTTTTCAAACTGCTCATATGCGGCGGCGTTCGGCAGTTCACCATGCAGCAGCAGATAACAGGTTTCCAGGAAGTTCGATTTTTCAGCCAGCTGATCGATCGGATAACCGCGATGCAGCAGGACACCTTCGTCGCCATCAATAAAGGTTATCTTGGATTCGCACGATGCCGTGGAGGTAAAGCCCGGATCGTAGGTGAACACATCGCCTGCGCCATAGAGTTTGCGGATGTCGACGACATCCGGACCGAGCGTTCCTTTCAGAACGGGCAAATCTATGACCTGTTCACCGATGGTAATCTTGGCCGGATTGGAACCTTGGGTCATTTTTGGCTCACCTTCGTGTTAGTGTGCAATGCAACTATTTTCGCTGCGCCTGCTATATAAACTGCAATTCTAAATGAAAAGGGCCTGCTTGAAACGGGCGTCACTTTCTGTGGCGCCCAAAGCCGCAAGTGTACGTGAAATATCCGGTGCGGGCTGTCCACCAGAGAGGATTCCACGCAAGACAGGGCCTATTTTTCCGAAGCTAATGCCTTCATTTTCAACGAAATTCTTTAGTTCGGTATCAAGAACTTCCGCGCTCCATTTTGTCAGACATAACAACTTTTCGTGAAGGCGTGAAAGTCGTTCCAAATTCTCTTCCGTCAGCAGCTTCTGCGTCTTTTCATCAAGGGTAAAGGGCAGTTTCACCAGCGCAAATGCCGTTGCATCGGCCAAAAGCGGAATCGTCTGGGCGCGTTCAACCACCTGAGGGATGGCCAGACGCAGGCGTTCGGTTACCGTTTCGCGCTGTGATTCATCAGTCCCGCGCCGAATTAGTTCCTCCCAAACCAGCCCCGCCAGACGATCCGTATCACATTCCCTGATCCAGTGCGCATTGACATGGCCAAGCTTGGCGAAATCAAGACGGGCAGGGGCCTTGTTGATATCGGCAATGTCAAACCATTCAACCGCCTGTGCATCAGTGAAGATTTCATCATCGCCGTGCGACCAGCCCAGACGCGCCAGATAGTTGCGCATGGCTTCGGGCAGGTAACCCAGAGCTTCGTAATCACCGACCGCCTGAGCACCGTGGCGCTTGGACAGTTTGGCCCCATCCGGCCCGTGGATTAGTGGAATATGGGCAAAGGTCGGCACATCCCAGCCTGCGGCCTGATAGATCAGGGTCTGACGGGCGGCGTTATTCAGGTGATCATCACCGCGAATGATATGGGTAATGCCCATATCATGGTCATCAACCACGACCGCCAGGTTATAGGTCGGCGTCCCATCCGAACGCAGAAGGATAAGGTCATCCATATCTTTGGTGTTGAAGGTGACCCGACCCTGTACGGCATCTTCGATAATCAGAGGCGCATCCAGCGGGCCTTTGAAACGGATGACATGGGGCTGCATGAGTTCGTCCGTCGTCGGTGTGCGGTCGCGCCATGTCGAGCGCAGGGCATGACCATTGGCGCGTGCCTCTTCGCGGGCAGCTTCGGTTTCCTCAGGCGTCATAAAGCAGGCATAGGCATGACCGGAGGCGTAGAGGGCCTGCACAACCTCTTTGTGACGGGATTCACGGGTGCTCTGATAGACAACCGGTTCATCGCTGGTCAGGCCAAGCCACTCAAGGCCTTTGAAGATGGCGTCCACGGCTTCGGGTGTTGAGCGCTCACGGTCTGTATCTTCGATGCGGATCAGAAACCGGCCGCCCGTGGCCTGAGCATAGAGACGGTTAAACAGCGCCGTACGGGCACCGCCAATATGCAGATAACCGGTGGGCGAAGGGGCGAAGCGCGTAACTACGGGTTGCGAGGGGGCAGAAGCCATGATGATAATGGAACTCTAAGCGATATGAATGGGCGTTCTTATACGCTTCTTGGGGCCGCAGAACAGTCTTTTGGGGGAAGACGGGGTGAAATCAGCATTTTTTTCGCGTTTCGCGGTTTTGCAGGCAGCCATTGGTAAGGCTTGCGAGGCTCAGTCGGGACGATTGATGCTGTGGGTGCCTGTGGCTTTGGGGGGCGGATGCGCGGTTTATCTCAGTCTGCCGTTTGAGCCATTATGGGTGGTAATCGGCCTGTTGACGGTTTTAAGCGGAGCGGGCGTGTGGCTCAGTCGGCGGGACGACCGCCAAGGGGGGCTTGTTACCTTAAGTTGGCTGGTGCTGGTTTTTGTGTTGGGCATGGCCTTGTGTAAGGCCCGCACCGAGAGCGTAGCGGCCCCGGTTCTGAGCGGGGAAGAGACTCAGTTTTTTATAGATGCCGTTGTGCTGGATATAACCGGTCAGGATAGCGTCAGTCCGCGCATCGTCGTTGCCCCATTGAGAGTGTCAGGTCTGTCGGCGGAGAATACGCCGATCCGCTTGCGGCTGGGATTACGTAATGCTGAGCCAGCGCTGATGCCGGGACAGCGCATAAGGGCCTTTGCCATTGTGCATCCCCCCGCAGGGCCTTCCATGCCCGGCGGGTATGACTTTGCGCGTTCAGCCTGGTTTGATGCCTTTGGTGGTGTGGGATTTATACCCGGAAGCATTACTATTTCAGAGGCCCCTGAGGTGTCCGGCAGGCTTGCGCGCCAGATGGCGTTGAACGGGTTTCGCTGGCGTCTGACGCAGACGATTGTTGACAGGCTAGAGGGGCAATGGGGGCAGGGAACGCGTATGGGCGGCTTTGCAGCGGCGCTTGTGACCGGACATCAGGCG
>JBCEBX010000390.1:0-8325 GCA_039206455.1 Asticcacaulis sp. | reverse complement strand
GTCAATCACGGCCACCGGCTGATTAAGCTGACGGGCCATGGCCGTGCGACAGCCCTCAATATCCCCATGCTGCAAACGGTTAAGCCATGTGCCTCGCGCAGCCGCAAACCGTGAAGCCGCAGGTATCACCTGCCCTCCCGCCAACGCACCTGAGGGCGCAATACGTTTCAGCAGCTGCGCCTTAAGCACAGGGCCGACAAACCCCAGCAACCGCTCGGCCTGAACGGCGCTCAAGGCCGGATGACGCACCAGCGCCCCCCGCAGACTGAGATGGTTGCGCGCCCGCTCCACAAGGGCGTCCATATGCTCACCCAGCCACAAAATATGCGGGTTATTGAGCAGGGCCAGCCACAGGGCAGGCTGATCACGCCTTATCAAGGCCGTCAGCAAATCAGGCCCTAAATCCGTCCGGGCGGCAATACTTAGGGCATGGCCCTCCTCACCGGCCTGCACAATTTTCCACAACCACCCCTGATCGAGCACCGGCGAATGACGCAGCAACGGCGCACAAAGACTGGCAGGCAGGGCACACAAGGCGGCAATCAGTTCCGCATGAGGCCATTGGGCATGGGTCAGGGCCGCAATATGACTGAGCTGTTCAGCCGGCGGCGCTTTCAGGATCAGCTCCGCCACCTGACGCGACATATGGGTCAGATCGACCGGTTTTCCGCTGGCCGATTTATAGGAAGCAATCTGCAAAAGCCGCAGCAACGCCCTGACCGGTGTCTCCTGACGCGCACCCGTAACCGCAGGCCTGACAGGCACGGCGGCAGAACTGACTTTCATGGGCGTGGCAGAGGTCAAGGGCGGTTCCCGTATGCGATACCCGAAGACTATCGGCTGATTCGCAGGATTCTTATAGTTTACAGAGTGTTGAGGCTTATGGTGAACAGTTTCTTAACACGCCCCTGATCAGGCCCCGGATACTCAAAAAGAGAACAGGTCATATGATTTTTTGCCTGTTTCGCGTGCATATTAATCTTGTCTCAACGCTGCGAACCTAGGCTTAAGACCTAGTGGTGTTTTAATCAGGGCGTTACATGTCCTCAGTCTCAGAAGAAAAAGACCCTCAGGGACAGACGGATCAGGCGGGTACAGAGCGGCTGCATGTACCGCACCCTGACGGTCTGGCGGTTGTCGAACGTCTGCGTGATACCCATGCCGATGAGATGGGCCGCGCCTTCCTGCTGAAACTCGACACACTGATCGTCAGGCTGGGCCATCGCTGGGACGCCAAACGCGATCTGGTGTTTGAATATCTGAAAACCGGTTTTGAACAGCGCTTTCAGGAACCTGACTGGTGCATTCCCGTAAACGACGAAGCCTGGCTGGCCGTTATGCCGACCACAGGGTCCCGCAAAGGTGCCCTGTCCATAGAGCGCCTGTGGCAGGAACTGATCGGGTTCTTTGTCGGCAATCTGGGACAATTGCCTGTGCCTTTGTATGCGGTGCGGGCGGACGACATAGACGGTCTGGCCTTAAGCCCGATCAATCTGAAAACATGGTTCGACCGTGAAGAAGAGGAAGAGGTCTCCCCTGAGGCCTCTTCCGATAATGGAGTAACCCCGCGTATGACCTCAATCCAGCGTCCGCTCATTGTCGCCAACAGCCTGAGTTTTGCCGGACGAAACCTCAAGGTAGCCAGTGCAAACGAGACCTTGTTCGAACTGAAGAAGATGATGCTGATCGGTCACCGGCTTGAACCCATGGTGATGGAAGAGGCCGATCATACGCTTCTGGATCGTAAGGCGCTGACCAGCCTGGACTGGGGCCTGCGCGAACAGGTCGATATGATGAACATCGAGCAGGGCCTGCGCATATTACGTACGCGCACCGCTGAACAGCGCAAGATGATGATGGTCGTACCGGCGGCCTTTTCAACCTTTGCCTCGCAACGCGCCCGCCAGAAAATCACACAGGATGTCGCCAAAGCCGCCAGTGAACTGGGGCTGAAAGTGTTGTTTGAAATCCGTGAGCTCGATGGCGTACCGCCCCATCGCGTGCTTGAGATCGTCTCGCTGATCAAACCGTTCTGCATGACTGTCGTCGGTCACGTCAGTGCCGACCGTAAGGCGATTACCGCACTCAATAAATGCGGCCTGTCGGGGGTGTGCATCGAATATGACGGCGTGCGTCGCGAAGATGATGCCCTCAACGACTACCTGAGCAGTCTGGGGGCAGTGGCGCGCGCCTCGGTCGGTGCCTTTATGGTGCAGGGCTTTGAAAGCTATCGCCAGATGGCCGTGGCACGTCTGGCCGGAGCGACCCATGCCTCATTGCGGCCCGGCGCCATGATCACCCCCCGCAGCGAACCCGAACAGGCGGCGGTTTAATCGCTTTCATCCTCCCCTGTTTACGGGGGCATTACCGGGGCGGTTTCAGCCAATTCTTAGCTTCGAAACGTATCACAGGCATTGGGATCACCGCTGTCATAGCCCTGACGGAACCAGTGTACCCGCTGCGCCGACGTACCGTGCGTAAAGGAATCGGGCACCACCTGACCGCTTGAGCGCTTTTGCAGCGTATCATCCCCCACCGCCTCCGCTGCCCCAATGGCTTCCTCAAGGTCTCCGGCCTCAAGCCAGTTCATCTGGGCGTCCGATCGTCTGGCCCAGATACCGGCATAACAGTCGGCCTGTAACTCCAGCTTGACGGACATGGCATTGGCCACGCGCTCGGATGAGTTCTGACGCGCCTTCTGCACCTCGGCGCTGGCACCGGTCAGGGTCTGGACGTGGTGGCCGACCTCATGGCCGATCACATAGGCCAGCGCAAAATCGCCCTTGGCCCCCAGTTGCTGCTCAAGCGTCTGGGCAAAGCTGAGATCAAGATAGACGCGCTCATCCGCCGGACAATAGAATGGCCCCATCGCCGCCTGCCCGCTGCCGCAGGCCGTCTGGGTACCGCCCGTATAGAGCACCAGTGTCGAAGGCCGATAGCCACGCATGATCCCCGTCCAGACATCATTGGCCGAGGTGTGGATGACATCGGCAAAAGCGGCGGCTTCATCATCAGGATTGCTGACCCCGACCTGTTGCTGCTCGCCCTGAGTGCCGCCGGTCTGACTAAGGAGAACCTGCGGATCGATGCCAAAAACAAAGTAACCGACCAGCGCAATCAGCACCATGCCGATGCCCCCGCCACCGATAGCCGTTCCGGCCCCCATACCGCGCCGGTCTTCAACCCCGCCGCGCCGTCCGCCCTGCCATTTGACCATCTGAACACTCCCTCAATGCGGCAGATAGTTTAGCGGTGTTTTCAAACGGCACAAGATGGATCAGGGCCGCTTCAGAAACGCCATGATCATCTCCCAGTGCGTGTCCTGCCAGCGCTGATGATTATAAACGCCGGTCTCTCCGGTGAGCACCTGCACCAGCATGACCATGACCGCGGGGCCACCGAGTATATCTTCGATGCCCTCAAGCTGCGTTTCTGAAACCGGCGAAAACTCTCTACGTTCTACGCCATGACGGATCAGGACACGGATCGCATCAACCTTGCCCCCCAGAAAATTACGCCGGTAAAAAGCGGCAATCTCAGGGGCGCGCGCGCTTTCGGCGACCATCAGGCGAAAAATACTCAGGGCCTGAGGGTCATAGGCAATGGTGCGATAAAACAGGTCATGATGTTCCCGAAGTTGCACCTCAGCGGACAGGGCCGGATCAAGCCTGAAATCAGTTTCTGCCTGCTTATAGGGCTCAATCAGCCGCTCTGCCACCGCCAGAAACAGATCGATCTTGGTCGGATAATAGACATAGACCAGCGCCTTCGAGATTTTGGCCCGTTTGGCGATGTCCTCAACGCGGGTCGCATCATAGCCTTTGGTGCAGAATTCATCGAGGGCGGCATCCAGAATCTGGAACGGGCGCAAGGCCTTGGTGCGCTGCCTTATGCCAAAATGCTCGCCGATGCGGTCTAACGGACACCGGCAATTATCGGCGCTATTGACGTCTTTCGGATCGGGGGTACGCTTGGTGGACAATTTTTAATATTCATTTCGTTGACTGTTCGGTCAATGAATTTATAACCTTCTGCCATTGATTACAAGTTTCAGGAATATCCCCTGCATGCGCGCGCCTGTCCTGACCCGTTTTTTCCGTCATTTTCTGTTTGCAGCCGCCCTGACGACGGGACTTGCGGCCTGTCACGGCGCCCCTGAAAAAAAGGACGAGAATGGGCAAAAGCCACTCATCGACTATGTGGTGGCCGAAACACGCACCGCGCCTCTGGTCATCAGCGGTTCCGGCACAGTCACCGCCTGGCAGGAAGCACCCATAGGGGCCGAGGTCGGCGGCCTGACCGCCACAGCGGTTCTGGCTGACGAAGGGCAATATGTCACCAAGGGGCAGCCACTGCTGAAAATGAGCGATACCGTCCTTCAGGCGCAACTGCGTCAGGCCGAGGCCGGTGTCCAGAGTGCGCGCGCACAGGCGGTTGAGGCCGAACGCGCCTATCAGCGGGCCAAGGAACTGTTCGACAAAGGCTATTATGCCCGCGCCGCCCTTGATCAGCGCGAAGCTTCGATGAAAACCGCTCAGGCGCAGGTCGCCACCGCCGATGCCGCCCGCTCCGAAGTGGCCACCCGCCTGTCTCAGGCCACGGTCCGCGCCCCCATATCCGGTCTGATTACCTCACGCACCGCCGTCGCCGGTCAGATCGTCACGCCGGGCGAGGAACTGTTCCGCATTGTGCGTGACAACCGCATCGAGATGAACCTTGAGGTCGTGGAAACCGGTCTGGCACGTCTCAGTGCCGGTCAAAGCGCCGAGGTCGTCGGCGAAAACGGCGAAACCGTCACCGGCACCATCCGCGTCGTCACACCGGTCGTCGATCCGCAGACGCGTCTCGGCTATGCCCGCATTTCCATTCCCGCCGACAAAGGCCTTAAGCCCGGCATGTTCGCCCGCGCTTCGATCACCGTCGGCAATCATGAGGCCGTGGTCATTCCGCAAAAGGCCATTGTCTATCAGCAGAACCAGCCGGTCGTTTTCGTCGTCGGTGCCGCCAACAAGGTCACGGTACGCAAGCTCGTCACCGGCGGGCTGATGGGGGATCATATCATCATCACCGACGGCCTTAAGGTCGGTGAAAAGGTCGTGACCGCCGGCGCAGGCTTCCTGTCCGATGGCGATACGGTGCGTGTCCCTGACAAAAAAGTTCAGAGCGGCGGAGAACGCTAATGTCAGACTCTTCGCCGAAACGGCCTGCACCGCGTCCCGAACGCGCCACCATATCCTCATGGTCGATCCGCAACCCCATCCCGACGGTGCTGTTTTTCATCGTCTTGACCATTGCCGGATGGGTCGCCTATAATGGCATGCGCATCAACAACTTCCCCGACATCGACCTGCCGGTCGTTACCGTCACCTACGTACAATCCGGCGCAGCCCCGACCGAGCTTGAAACACAGGTCACACGCCGCGTCGAAGACGCGGTGTCCGGCATCGGCTCGGTCAAGCATATCAATTCCTATATCAGCGACAGTTCCTCGACGACGGTCATCGAGTTCCAGCTCGGAGTCGATCTGGAAAAAGCCACCAATGATGTGCGTAATGCCGTGGCCCAGATCCGCTCTGACCTGCCCGCCGATATTCAGGAGCCGGTCATCCGCCGCGAAGAAGCCTCCGGCGAAGCCCTGCTCAACTATATTATCCGTGCCGACGGCATGAATCCTGAGGAACTGTCGTGGTTTGTCACCAATGATATTTCCAAGAAGATTCTCGCCAATAGTGGCGTAGCCAAGGTCACACGCATTGGCGGTGCAGATCGGGAAATCCGCATCCAGCTTGAGCCTTCGCTTCTGGCCGCGCAAGGCATCACGGCGGGCGAAATCTCCTATCAGCTGCGTTCCACCAACATCAACCTGCCCGGTGGGCGGCTTGAGATCGGCGGCTCAGAACAGTCGATCCGCACACTGGGCAATGCCGATTCCGTTGAGGCCCTGCGCAATACCCGCATTGTCCTGCAAAACGGGCGCTCCGTGCGCCTCGGCGAACTGGGACAGGTGCTTGATACCTGGGCCGAACCCCGCGAACGGGCACGTTTTAACGGTGCCGAAGTGGTGGGCTTTGCCGTCTATCGCACCATAGGCTCGTCCGAGGTCGATGTCGCCGCCGGTGTGCGCAAAACCATCGAAGACATGCGCGAAGCCCATCCCAATATTGTCATTGAGGAAATCACCTCCTCGGTCGATGCGGTCAACGAAAGCTTCTTTGCCGCCATTGAAACCCTGGCTATCGGCGCGGCACTGGCCGTGTTCGTCGTCTGGCTGTTTTTGCGGGATTTACGGGCGACCTTTATCTCGGCCATGGCCATGCCCCTGTCGCTGCTGCCGACCTTCTTCATCATGTATCTGATGAACGACTCCTTCAATGTCGTCAGCCTTCTGGCCCTGTCTCTGACCATAGGCATACTGGTCGATGATGCGATTGTGGAAATCGAGAATATCGTCCGACACATCCGCGAAGGTAAAAAACCCTTTGATGCCGCCATCGAAGCCGCCGACGAGATCGGTCTGGCCGTGGTCGCCACCACCGCCACCATCATTGCCGTGTTCGCCCCCGTGGGCTTCATGCCGGGCATTGTCGGCCAGTTCTTCAAAAGCTTTGCTCTGGCGGCCTGCGTCTCGGTCTTCTTCTCTCTGGTGGTGGCGCGAACCCTGACGCCACTGATGGGGGCCTATCTGATGCGCTCACAGCAGGGCAAGGAACATGATGAGCCGTTCTGGATGGCGCGCTATCTCAAATTCCTCAACTGGGTGCTGACGGTCGACCTGAAATGGCGTGGCGTATTTCTGGCGCTGGGCATCGGCGTCGGGGGCGTACTGATCATTGACGGCCTGTTCGAAGGCCTTCTCGGTGGTAAGGCCGAAGCCATTCCGGTGGGTATCGCAGGCCTCATCATACTGGCGGCGGGCCTGATCCTGTCCAAACTGTTCGGGCGTCATCCGGTGCGCGCCAAACAGGGCCTGAGCCTGCTGATTTTCGTGCTGGCGGCATGGGTTCTCATGACCCTGACCGCGCCACTGGCTCCTGAAGCCACCACACACTACAACACGGCCTTCTTTATCTCTTCAGCCATTGTTGTGCTGATTGCCGGCGCACTGATCTTCGGCCTTGTGCATCAGATACGCAAGCATGGTCAGGACATCATGCACATGCGCTGGGGGATTCTGGGGCTGGGGATCGGCTTCTTCATCCTGTCGATGTTTGTCGCCCAGAAACTGCCGGGTGAGTTCATTCCGGCGGGCGATTACAACCGCTCTTTCCTGACCATCGAACTGCCCCCCGGCTCGCGTCTCGATGAAACCGATGCGGTGGTGAAGGAACTGATGGCCGAGCTGGAAAAGCGGCCCGAAGTCAAATCGACCTTCGCCAGTATCGGCCTGACCAAGGCGACCATCACCACCAATATGGTGCCGCGCCATGAACGCGCTTTGAGCAAACAGGCCTTTGAGGCCGAGCTTAATCCGCTCGTCAGCCGCTTCCCCGGTGTGCGCACCTCGTTTGCTTTTGAGGGCGAAATGGGCGGCGCGGGCATCATGTTCACACTGGTGTCAGATAACCCCAAAGAGCTTGAGGAAGCCTCACGCGAACTGGAACGGCAGATGCGTGGCCTGCCGCAGCTAAGCAACGTGTCCTCGGTGTCAAACCTGACGCGCCCCGAAGTGTTCGTCACCCCCAAACCTGATCAGGCGGCCCTGATGGGCGTTTCCGCTGAAGCCATCTCACAGGCGGCACGGGTGGCCACGGTCGGTGACTTCGATCAGATACTGGCAAAGTATACGCTGGGAGATCGTCAGGTGCCGATCCGCGTCCTGATGGATACCGAGGCGCGCACCACACTTGAAACGCTTGCCGACCTTAAGGTGCCCACCAAATACGGCACAGCCGTGCCCCTGTCAGCCGTAGCCGATATCAGCTTCGGTTCCGGCCCGATCCAGCTTATGCGCATTGACCGCTCCCGCAGCGCCACCATTAAGGCCGACCTGATGGCCGGTGTGCCTTCGGGCGATGCGCAGGCCGCCGTGCGCAACCTGCCAATCATGAAAAACCTGCCCGCGGGCACACAGGAACTGGTGACCGGCGAACAGGAAGCCCAGGCCGAAATGGGCGCAGGCTTTGTCATGGCTATCTCGACGGGCATTTTGCTGATGTATGTCGTACTGGTGCTTCTGTTCAAAAGCTTCACCATCCCCATCACCATCATGACCGCCCTGCCCCTGTCGTTCGGCGGGGCCTTCTTCCTTCTGCTCGTCAGCGGCAACGCCCTGTCCATGCCCGCCCTGATCGGCCTGATCATGCTGACAGGGATCGCGGCCAAGAA
>JBCEBX010000389.1:0-8385 GCA_039206455.1 Asticcacaulis sp. | reverse complement strand
ACCTTGCCCTGACCGTCAATCGTACCGTCAGCCGTCTTCACGGCGATTTCCGCTTTGCCGTCGCCGTCAAAATCAGCGACCATAAATTGCGTATAGTGCGCGCCGGAACGGATATTGGTGCCGAGATTAATGCGCCACAACTGCTTGCCCTCAAGCGTATAGGCATCAAGCAGGGTCGGGCCGGTATAGCCGCCAAAGGCATTATCCTTTGAGTTCGTCGGGTCCCACTTCAGGATGATCTCGTAACGGCCATCGCCATCCAGATCGCCGACGCTGGTGTCATTGGCTGTATATTCGTAAGTTTCGCCGCCCGGAGTCGTGCCGCCTGCCGGTTTGTTCAGGGGGATGTTCAGGTAGTCGCTGATGTTCAGCGCCTTATGACCTGCGTCTTCCTTACCGTTGCGAATCGCGCGGACTTCGTAGCTGGCTCCGGCGACACCTTGTGCGTCAAGGAAATTGCTTGAGGTCTTGACCGGTGCGGCATTCAGTTTCTGACCGTTGCGGTAAATGTTGAAACCAAGGCCACTGGGGTCGTCAGCGAGCGCCCGCCAGCTAACCAGAACGCCCCCTTCTGCCGTCACGGCAACAGCCCCACGATCGAGAAATTCAACGGCAGGCACCGTCTGTGCGGAGGCTGCAGAGGCAAGGGCGCAGGCAGCGGCACCCACAAGCCAGCCATTAAGGCGCAAACGTGAGCTATGTTTCAGGATAGGCATAATATTTCCCCGCATTTTTGGTTTTTTCTGACGGTGTCAAACCATTTATCATACCAGAGAGGGGGTTGTCATGCCAAAAGCGGTTAAATTTGATTATTTTAGATTAATTATGATCAAATGCGGCGTGCCGCCACCGCAGGAGTCTTTGAGGCTTTTCGGTAATGATATTTTAGGACCGTTGAATTTAACTGCTCAAATCAAATTGTTTTATAAAGGCATTCTGCTGAGGTTTGGGCTTAAGATGTGCTCTGTGCTGGCGATCTTATGTCCGAGTATTAAGGTATTATCTCAGGATGTGAGCAAAAATCGCCATTTGCTGAAGGCGTGGTTGATGAGCGCTTTGGGCGATTCTGATCGCGGCTTAAATTGCAAATGATATGATAAAAAATTATTCATAATCAATGCATTAACTCGATACTTAAAAACCGTATCAGCAATGGCTTATGTGATGCCTATACGGACGTACAGGGATGATCCTGTTTGGAATTGTGCTTTTTAGGTTACGCGTCTGCCTGAAAGTGGCGAATATATCGTACAATATGGCGAATGTGATCAAAATGTGGCTTGACTTATCATATTCAATCAATGAATGCTGGATCATCCAAAAGATTATGTGCCGTGAGACTCGCTAAAAAACAAAGGGTCCGGGCAGGGGAGTGTACCAGGAAGACGTTTTATCCGCCCGAGAAGTTGATGTAATTCGCACGATGTAATCACATCGTTATGCGGACTGCGGCGGCTTTCAGGCAGATATTCGATCTTTTCAGGATCATACGGGTGGCGGTTTCCGCGCCTGCTCTCTGAGTAATCTTTAAAGGAATTGAGCACTTTTAGGGGTAATCGCCGCACGCGCGGTGGTTCACGGAGAGGAACTATATAAATGCAGAACTCACCAAAAAGGTCCTATGCCAAGTACCTTATGGGCGGCACAGGCATGGCCATGCTGGTCGCTTTCGCCGCACCTGTCGCCGTTCAGGCGCAGGAAGCTGCCGCATCTGATGATGTAATGGAAGTTGTTGTTGTCGGTGCCCGCGCCGCACAGCAGTCTTCTAACAACCGCAAGCGTACAGCTAAGACGGCCGTTGATTCAATCGTTGCCGATGATATTGGTGCGTTCCCGGATCGGAACATTAACGAAGCGATTTCGCGTATGGCTGGCGTGGCTCTGGGCCGCGACGATTTCGGTGAGGGTACGGAAATCGCGATCCGCGGTAACTCAGCCGAAAATATTCGTGTCGAAATGGACGGTATGGGTGTAGGTGGCGGCGGTATGGGCGCCACGCGTTCGGCTGACCTCACATCCTTGCCTGCAGACCTGATCAAAAGCGTCGACGTCGTAAAGGGCTCGACGGCAGATATGACCGAAGGGTCGCTGGGTGGTGGCGTTCGCATTCAAACCCGCACGGGTCTGGACTTCGCAAAGCCTTATCTGTCTTTCCGTGTGGGCGCGCGCCGCAACTCGCTGGGACAAGAATGGCAGCCAGACTATAACATTATAGCGTCGCGTAAGTTCTTTGATAATCGCCTAGGTGTGGTGTTCTCCCTTACGCAAACTAAGTATCAGAACAATACGAGCAGCGTGGGCGTTAATGCCAGCGGTGCGGGTTATCAGGGCCGTATTGATTTTGATAATTCCCCGGAAAAAACTTTTTCGTTTAATCCATCTACCGTCGACCTTACCAATCCCGCTTCAACTACGCTGTTAGGCAATTCATCCTTTACACCGCAACAAATCGTTGAGATGTCAGCGGCGGCGCAAACGAAGCAGGACTGCTACGATGCCTTCCCCCTGTTGACTGCGGGGTCGGGCGTGAATCAGAGTACCAATGCGGGGCGTCGTAACCAACGCGTTTATGAACTGCAGACCTGTTTGGGTCAGTGGAACGATCTGGAACCGCAGAACGTTCGGAGCTTCGATAACACTCAATATGAAGATCGCCTTACAGCGGATATTCGTTTCGATTTCCGCGTTAATGATCGACTGACTGTTTTTGCGAAATACACTAAAAATGATCGGAAGGTTGACCGGTATTACCGTAACCGCAGTCTGAGCGGTGGTATGCAAACACCTATGAACCCGGGTGCTGCTTATCATGCCACAAATAACCCCAATGGTGTCTGGTACGTAGATAACTCAGACCCAACGCGTCAGCAGCGTGCAGTTGCTCCGGGGAATACCGATTATTTCTTGTATGATACGGTTGGTGTCTTTGGTAACCTTCCCATCTATGGAGATGTGCTGGGTATTGATCCATCCACAGTAAAAGTGGATGCGAACCATTTTGTCACCGAGTATGTGATGAATGGCGCAACCATGGGGCTGCAACAACGTTGGGAGCCTTTCACTTGGGATAGCTCTTACGTGCAGACGGGTGGTACTTACCGTGATGGTGGTCTGCTGGTCGAATTTATGGCAGGTAAGTCCCAAACGGACTACTCGCGCATCAGTGCTTTCAGTACGCGCGGTATTACTTATGGGTCAGCACGCTTCTTCGTTGAGCCAAGTGGCCTGTGGGCACATGAGATTCTGTCACCCTACGATGAGACTGACCCAAACAACTATGTGCAGATGGTCACACAAGGGGCGTTCAATGAGCAAGTTGGCTCGATAGATGCGCCATACATCCGTGCTTATTCGCCAGAAGAGCGTCCACTTGTAACCGCAAACTCTGCAAACTTGCAGTATGACGCGTGGTTGTCTGAGACCGAAGAAACGACAGCCAAGCTGGACGTGACCTATAATTTCAAAGAAAATGTTCCATTTATAACCACCGTGAAGGCGGGTGTGAGCTTTAGAAACCCGAAGGGTAGCTTCTGGAGTAACCCGGGTGGAAAGGTCATTCGGTCAGCTCAGGGTGATTACCATCTGATGGAGCCTGATCCGAATTATACAGGTACTGGTACGGCTCCGATGGTGCCTCAGCGTGACGCCAATGGTCTTCCTGTTCTTAACCCTGATTATGTATCGCCGATCGTGCTGCCGCGCGTTGCCGTGCGTTCCAGCATTCGCGCTTGTGAACCAACAGCGACGTCCATTGAGTCTTGTAACTTCGGCTATAATCCCTCAACCATTCTGCGTCAGCAACGTGAAGGCGTGTTAACCCTGACGCCGGATGCGTTGAGAGATTTGTTCGCATCCACGGTTACGCGTCCAGATTCTGTCTTCTTTAATGACTACGAAGGTGCGGAGTCACTTACAAACTGGCCGGGTATTGATACGCGCGCTCTGGTTGGCCTGCTACCTACGGCTAACTTCGACTGTGTAAAAACCTGTGTGGCCAATGATGGCAATGTGTATGAGCAGCCATTTACTCAGTATGATGAGAAAATGACGGCCGCTTACTACATGGTCGAGTTTGAACAGGAATTGCCATTTAACCTTATTTTCAATGGTAACGTTGGTCTGCGTGCTATTGAAACCGACGTGAGCGGTCGTGGTGAGCTGGTCCTTAACTATATCCGCACGACAGCTGCATTCGATCCGCTGAACCCAACCGCAGCGGCGGGTATTCAGACGACTACTTTCACGCAGAATGTCACGGTCTCGAAAAAAACCCGTGATTATTTGCCTAGCTATAACCTTAATCTTTGGTTGCTTCCTGATCAGTTGGTTCTGCGTTACTACAAGGGCAAGAACATTTCGCGTCCTGCGGTTTCTCAATTGCTACCAGCTGGTACTTGTGAGATCGATGAGCGTAAAGCATTGGGTGTGGAAGGTTTTGATGAGGATCAACGCTGCACCACGCGTATTGGTAATCCTGCGCTGAAGCCATTCACGGCATGGAACCAAAACCTAAGTGTTGAGTGGTATCCGAACCGCGACACTATGGTATCGTTTGCCGTTCATGAGCAAGTTGAACGAATCGGTAACCGTACCAATATTACGGAAACCCGTAATGTGTTCGAAGGGTCTGATTTTGTTGATCCGATTACAGGTCAACCCGTTGATAATGTTGCTTTCAGCATTCCAACCTATGGTAACGCCCCTGGCTTCAAACGCAAGGGTTGGGAGTTTACTTCCAAGACAGCCTTTACGTTCCTGCCTTGGTATCTGCGCTATACAGGTGCTGATTTCAACTATTCAAAGCTGGAGTCAACTTTGATTGGGGGAACGGGTTCTGCACTTGTTAACCCGAACACCGGTGAGGTTATGCCGCCTATGGGTGAATCGCCCTACTTTGCGAACCTTTCGCTTTGGTATGACGATGGTAAAACCAATGCTCGTATCTCGTATCAGGC
This sequence comes from Asticcacaulis sp., assembly GCA_039206455.1. Taxonomy (GTDB): domain Bacteria; phylum Pseudomonadota; class Alphaproteobacteria; order Caulobacterales; family Caulobacteraceae; genus Asticcacaulis. The sequence goes on along the minus strand of JBCEBX010000389.1, from coordinate 3,430 downwards.
TCGTGGAGAGTTCTTCATGAATATTGAAGGCAATACGGGCAATGTTCGTAATAACTATCCGTTCCCGGGCGGCACAAACACTCGCCCAACACCATATCGTCCAGGAAACGCGATATTCCGTGACGAAACGAAGTTTATCGATGCGAAGATCACACATAAGCTGACGCCTAGCGTTGAAATCTTTGGTGAAGTCCGTAACCTGACCAAGGAAGGTCGTATTGAATCTAATGGCGGCGCGTTTGGTTTCGCGGATGGCACACCTTATATCAACACGCTTGATTACGGCGGGCGTCACTTCTCCTTCGGGGTGACCTACCGTCAGCGCTAATAAGTCTGAAGTCTAACAAACTAAAAAGCCGTCGCCTGTCTCTCTCAGGCGGCGGTTTTTTTTATGTCTGAAAGGTGCGGGGTGGTTATCACTTTCCATTGATTGATGTTGACCTTTTGTGCGCGATTTTGTCAAATGCGCGGATAGTTCACGCTCACTCTGACGCGTACAAAGATCAGAGTTCAGATAAGCCAAAGGGCGGAAATCTCATGCCGACACACTCATTTTCTCGCCGTCATCTTTTGCAATCGGTCACCGCTCTGGCGGCAATGACTGCGGTACCATTTGCAGCTCAGGCGGCTCCGGTAAAGCCTAAGCCGGTGAGCGGTACGGGTTTGAAGTGGCTTGATGGCGCGGCACCCGCTCAGTTTGACGGGGCGACGTTCGGGGTGCCCTGGCCGCGCGGGACGGTTAAGGCCAACACGAATTTTCAGTTGGGCACTGTCGCTGTGCAATCATGGCCGCTGGCCTACTGGCCCGACGGGTCGCTGAAATGGTCAGGTCATGCCGTGCCTGCGGGCATCTCAGGGGCGCAATTTGCGTTGGGGGCGGGTAAGTCTGCGGCTCCGGCACAGGCGGTCAGTGTCACGCAAACCCCTGCGCTTATTACGATTACCTCCGGCGATCTGGTGTGGCGCATACCGACTTCGGGGGAGTATCTGATTGCCTCGGCCAGCCGCGCAGGGCGTGAAACCCTGAAAGACATGAAGCTGGTGGCGCTGACGCAGGATCAGCCCGACCTCGAGGCGACGGGCACCGTCACACAAAGCCGATATGTCAGTACCGTACAAAAGGTGGTGGTCGAGCAGACCGGCCCTGTGCGGGCGGTTATCAAAATCGAAGGTGTTCATACGGACGGGACGCGGCAATGGCTGCCGTTTTCGGTCAGGCTCTATGTCTATGCCGGTTCCGAACAGGTGCGCATCGTCCATAGTTTTATCTTTGACGGCGACACCACAAAAGACTTCATTCGTGGCCTTGGTGTGACGGCGAAAGCACCTATGACCGATGCGACCTATGACCGTCATATCCGTATAGCGGGCGAAGACGTGGGCGTGTGGGGTGAGGCCGTCAGGCCTCTGACGGGGCTGCGTCAGAACCCCGGTGATGCCTATAAGGCCGCACAGATTGACGGCAAGGCTATCCCTGATCTGAGCGGCATGAACCCGATCCTGCGGGACGGGCTGAAATGGATTCCGGAATGGGGTGATTTCACCCTGTCCCAACTGACGCCGGACGGGTTTGAGATCAAGAAGAGAACCCGCGAAAATCACGCCTGGGTCATGTCCAATCGCGGCACACGCACCAAGGGCCTGATCTATGTTGGCGGCGCGTCAGGCGGTATTGCGCTGGGGGTAAAGGATTTCTGGCAGCGTTCACCGACACAGCTTGATGTGCGCGACGCGGAAACGGAACTGGCCGAAGTCACGGCCTGGCTCTATTCGCCGGACGCGCCTGTCATGGATATGCGGCCTTATCGTTCGGTCGATGGCTCTGATACCCACGCGAAGCAGATTGAGGCCATGGGCATTACCTATGAGGACTATGAGCCGGGTTGGGATTCGGCCTATGGCGTGGCGCGGACCTCTGAGCTTAATCTGTGGGTGCTTAAGGGCACGCCGACCCATGACCGATTTAGTGCCTTTGCCGAAAGCGTGGCCAATCCGCCGCGTCTGGTTCTGACGCCCGAACGTATCCATGAGGCGGGTGTGTTCGGGGACTGGGATGTCGCCAATTCATCGACTCCGGCGCGGAAAATACTCGAAGATCGCCTGACCCATCAGATTGACCATTACATCAACGAAGTTGAGCAGCGCCGCTGGTATGGATTCTGGGACTATGGCGATGTCATGCACACCTATGATGCCGACCGGCACATGTGGCGCTATGATATTGGCGGCTATGCGTGGGACAATTCCGAACTCTCGCCGGATTTGTGGATTTGGTACACCTATCTCAGGACGGGACGGGCCGATGTATTCAAATTTGCCGAGGCCATGACACGCCATACCGGTGAGGTTGATGTTTATCATCTGGGGCCGTGGAAAGGCTTTGGCACGCGCCATGGGGTGCAGCACTGGTCGGATTCCTCCAAGCAGCCGCGTGTGTCCACTGCCGCCTATCGCCGCATCTATTATTATCTGACCGGCGATGAGCGTGTCGGTGACCTGATGCGTGATATCGTCAATTCCGAATATACGCTTGAGAGCGTCAATATCTCGCGCAAGCTGGCCTCGGCCCCGCAACATGAGATTGTTGGCGGCATGGTATCGGCGGGTTTTGGCACTTCATGGAGTTCGTTCCTCGCGGCCTGGCTGACGGAATGGGAGCGTACCGGCGATACGAGGTGGCGTCAGCGCATCGTCAACGGCATGGAATCGATTGGAGCCATGAAAAAGCGCTGGTTCGCCGGTGGCGCGCCGTTTGATCTCAAGACCGGCAGGTTTCAGGGCGATGGCGACTATGTCGGCATTTCGCACCTCAATGCCGTATTTGGTGCGGTGGAAATCCATTCCGAATTATTTGAACTGGTGGATGTGCCGTCCTATCGTAAGGCCTGGCTGGAATATTGCCGCTATTATAATGCGCCCGAAGCCGAGGTCGCTGCGCTTCTGGGGCAGCCGACACGCGGGCGGAACCTGCGTGACGCCCATTCGCGCCTGACCGCCTATGCCGCCTATCATGAAAAGGATCGGGCGCTGGCCTTGCGGGCCTGGTCTGAGTTCTTCGGGATGGAACTGCGCGAAACCCATCCGGGTCTTAATCGCCAGACGACGCGCATAGACGGCACAAAGGTTCTGCGGCCGATTGACGAGGATGCAACCATGTACACAAATGGTGCGGCGCAGTGGGGTCTGGCGGCCATTCAGAACATGGCGCTGATTGGCGATACGCTTGAGGAAGCGGCAAGGAAAGAAGGCATAATCGGATGAGAAACGGGGGAAAGATCAGCCTGATTGCCCTTATGGGGGCGCTTGCCTTCACGCCTGTATGGGCAGAGACCGCTTCGCACTGGGTGCGTTCCTCTGCGGCGGCGGCGCGGCATGTCGATCCGGCTAAGGCGGCGACGGTGGAGAATGCGACCATCCGCCAGACCTTGCG
>JBCEBX010000388.1:0-8483 GCA_039206455.1 Asticcacaulis sp. | reverse complement strand
GCTTTGGCGCAGGCGGGCAAGGTATCCGGCACGCTGATGCTGGGGGTTATTTTCCTGCTGGTGCTGGCGGGCATTATTGAAGGCTACGGGCGGCAGACGATTACCGATACCGGCTGGCGGTTTGCCATAGGGGGCGGATTATTGCTGGTGTGGGCGTCTTATTTCTGGCTGGCCGGACGGGCCTCTGGCAGGAAGGCTGTCCGTGATGGCCGGTAAGGGGAAACAAGACCGCGATCTGATGATGGGGAGCGTGGCGCAGGCCCTCGGTAATGAGGCGGGGCTGAGGACGGTGATCACCACACCGGAGGGAGTCAGGCTGGCGTTCAAGGCGGCGGATTTCGGTACGCGGCTGGGGGCGTTTCTGCTGGATTATCTGATTATGATCCTGATCCCGATCGGGATGATTATCCTGTATCTGCTGTTGCCTCTGCCCTATCTGATGAAGGTGGAAAACTGGAACGGGCCGATGGTGCAGTTCCTGATCATTCTGTTTCTGATCATGCTGTTTTTCGTGCGTTGCGGCTATTTCATGTTCTTTGAAATGGGGCCTCGGGCAGCGACGCCCGGTAAACGGGTGATGAAAATTCGCGTTATTGCCCATGACGGCGGGCATTTGACGCCGTCGATGGTGGTGACGCGCAATGTGCTCAGGGAGGTCGAGTTCTATCTGCCGCTGACGCTGGCGGCGTCGATCAATAACAGCGGGGGCAGCGGCTGGGCGATATTTGCGGCGCTGATATGGACGGTCGGGGTGGCCTTGCTGCCGCTGTTTAACAAGCAGCAGGCGCGGTTAGGGGATTTTCTTGGCGGGACGCGGGTGGTGCATGTGCCGCGTGAGGTCTTGAGCTACGATCTGGTTAATCTTGAGGTTGAGCGCAAGGTCGGGATCGTGTTTACGCCGGAGCAGGTGGCGGCCTATGGCGAGAAAGAGTTACAGGTGCTGGAGACGGTGCTGCGGGAGCGGCGTCCGGCGACCCTGACGGCGGTGGCCGAGCGGATCCGGAAGCGGATAGATTATACGGTGCAACCCGACGCGCGTGATATTGCGCCGGACGAGACGTTCCTGAAGGCCTATTATGCGGCGCTGAGGACGCATCTGGAGCATCGGATGCTGCTTGGGCGGCGGCGCAAGGACAAGTTTGACGAGACGCGGTAGGGGGAGAGGGGGAAATGACCCCTCCGTCTTTTTGCCTGACGGCAAAAATCCACCTCCCCATGCTGGCGCATAGGGAGGAGAAGAAGCGGGGTTATTCGAAGACCGAGGCGGTGGATTCCGAGGTGTTGCCTTCTTTGGATTCGCGCAAGACCACGTAGATCACGACGGTAAAGACGGTGCTGATCAGGGTATAGAGGCCTTCGATGATCGAGTTCAGGCCGATGATCAGGGCCGGTGACTGAGCGGCGAAAATCATGCTGACGGCCTGAATGATGCCGCCGAAAATGGCACCAAAAATACCAATCAGAATGAAGATCAGCAGGATCGCCCAGCGGTGGTTTTTGGTCAGTTCCCAGCTGCGTTTCAGGGCGTCGATAATGCCGGTGCGGCTTTCGGCGACATAGGCCGGAATGGCAACCGACAGGGCCAGTGACACGATAATGCCCGGTATGATCAGCAGGATGAAGCCGAGCATGATGGCCAGACCGCACAGAATCATAACGATGAACAGCGGCACAATATTGATCAGGCTGCGTTTCAGGGCGGGGCCGATGTCGAAGGGCCTGTTAACCGCACGGGTGACGGTCAGTTCGGTCACTACGGACATGTTGATAAAATAAAACAACATCGACAGGATGCCGAAGAGGCCGAGCGCCATGACCTGTTCGCCGCCCCAGGCCTGAGGGTTGTTCACGTCAAGGCCGCTGGTGGTATAGAAAATGGCGGCGCTCAGGCCCACAGGAATGGCATAGGTCAGAAGGCCTGTGAGCAGAAGCAGGGCGAAATTCTGGCCGATAAGGGTGAAGCTGCGTGAAAACACGTTGCCGATGGTGAAGCTCATTGTCTTATTTTCCCGATGTTCAGGGGCAGGGTGTCGTGCGTTGGTTAACAATCAGTCAAAAACAGTGGCCGTGGCGTCAGGAGTGCGGCCTTCTTTCACTTCGCGCAGGTTGGTGTAGATGAAGAAAAGGAAAACAGCCAAAAGGATTGAACCGAGGCTTGAGGTCAATGCCCGTGCGAGCGCAGCTATCAGGGGGTTGTTTAGGGGACTGACAAGGGCGCTCTCGATAGAGGATAAAAGGACTAAACCGAAGAGCGGCGGAATAATAGTAAACATGATGGCGACGCGGTAATTTTCAGTGAGTGTCCAGCTTCGTTTTACAGCATGGATTAAATTCTTCCGGGCTTCGCAGATATAGACCTGAATGGCAACGCTGAGTCCGAGTGCAACGATAATCCCCGGAATAATCATTACTACCGTTCCCAGAAGCGTCGCTACTGTCCAGATAACTGAAAGGATAAAGACAGGCAGTAGATACAGGAGGCCCTGTCTTAAGATATGGCTGAGGCTGAAATCGGCGCCGGAAATACGCGTATTTAAAAACACGACCAAAACGGCAAGGTTAAAAGCCCCTAAAAGGGCTTCTGGCAGGCCGCTGAGGGGGGTGGTGACAGTCAGTGCTTCGCTGGAAAGAAAAGGAATGACGACAGCGTTCTGCAAAGGCGGAATAAAAGATAGCAGTACAGTAGGTACAGCGAGGCACAGGACGGTAAGACCTGTCAGGGCGCCAGCGTTGCAGGGCAAAAAGCTGTAAATTCGAGAATAAACCGTACCGATTTCGAATTTCATGATTATCCCCCGCCTATCATGTTTGCGGTAAAATCTGACATGATACCGTCCGAACGGCAAGGGCATAATATTGACAGAACAGACGAGTCTGTTCAGTTTGGGGTTTATGAGCCAGATTGCTGTTAAAGATCGTATTATCGGGACGGCCCTTGGGTTGTTTTATGCGCACGGATTGCGGGCGACGGGCATTGACCGGATCATCCGTGAGTCCGGTGTGGCCAAGGCCAGTTTTTACCGTCATTTTCCGTCTAAAGACCTGCTGATTGCCGAGGTGTTGCGGCACTGGCATGAGGCGGATTTTGCCGCCTTGAGGCAGGCCGTTGAGGCGGTGGAGCCGAAGCTCAGGCCACTTGAGGTGTTTAATGTGCTCAGTGAGCGGGCGCAGGCCGAGGGCTATCGCGGTTGCGCGCTGAATAATGCGGTGGCTGAACTGGCAGACAGGTCGCATGCGGGCTTTGGGTTTGTGATAGAGGCCAGAGCCGAAATCCGGCAATGGTTCGAGGCATTGTTATCTGACGCCGGATTTGCCGACATGGCGGCGGAACTGTCGCAGGAATGGCTGCTGTTGTATGACGGGGCGCTGACGGTGGCGTTACGGCAACCGGCGGTGGGACGGGTGGCCTATGTCACTGCGGAGCGCGTTTTGCAGCAAATTCAGCTTAAGCGTTTGTTGAGTAAGAGCCTCGTGCCATAGGTACGGTTTCTGGGGCAGAATGCGCGACTATTCTAAATGGATAAGGGGGCTGATTTTTCAGTCTTCTGCAAGACAGTAAGAGGCCCCACCACCCCCGCGATACATCGCGGCGGTCCCCCTCCCCAACAGGTTGGGGAGGTATGAAGACGCGAATTGGCAATTCAGAATTGTGATTTGCCATTTATGGTTGATATCCGTCGTTTTCCTATTAACCCTATAAAAATCAGTAGCCTGTAAAAGTCCTGCGTGCCCGAGTGAACATCTCAGGCGAAGCCATAATGCAAAATGCAGGATAGGGTGAATATGTACAGAGTTTTGGCATGTCTGCGGGATCAGCACGACTGGGTGCTGGTGGGGCTTGCGGCGCTGGTGTGCGTGGTCTCGAGTGTGACGGCGGTTATTCTGACGCGCCGCGCGGTGGCTTCGGAGCGCAAATCTCGTATCAAATGGGTGCTGACGGCGGGGGCCGCCGGTGGGTTCGGCATCTGGGCAACCCACTTCATTGCCATGATGGCCTATGATCCCGGTGTTCTGGCCGGATATGACGGGCCGATGACCTTTATGTCCCTGATACTGGCCATGACCCTCACCGGTGCGGGTATTGCGCTGGTGGCGACCCATGCTGACCGCCGCGTGCGGGTCGCGGGTGGCGCTTTGGTTGGGGCGGGCATTGCCGCCATGCATTTTACCGGCATGTTTGCCCTGAGAGCGCCTGGCTTTATTGTGTGGGCGCCTGATCTGGTGGTGGTATCGGTTGTGGCGGGCATGGTTCTGGCCGCCTGCGCCTTTGGGCTGATTTCGAAAAACGGAGGCTGGCGTCAGACGGCTGCGGCGGCCCTGTTGATGGTTGTGGCGATTGTGGCGCACCATTTTATCGCCATGGGCGCGGTCACTATGATGCCTGACCCGTTGCGGGCGACCGGCGGGACGCTTTTGTCAACTGATACGCTGTCGGCGGTGCTGGCGACGGTGGCCATGGGGGTTATGACCCTGTGTATGGGGGCGGTGATCTCAAATCGCCGGATGGAAGAAAAGGAACGTCATTTCCGCACACTGGTTGAGGCGGTCAATGACTATGCCATCTATATGCTTGATCCCGATGGTCGGGTTAGTAACTGGAATGCCGGTGCGCATCGCTTCAAGGGCTATTCGGCGGCAGAGATTGTCGGCCGTCGCTTTGATGTCTTTTATCCCGAAGCCCAGCGCCGTGCCGGTAAGCCGCAGAGAGCGCTCAAGCTGGCGCTCGATAAGGGGCGGTTCGAGGAAGAAGGCTTGCGGGTACGCAAGGATGGCTCAAGCTTTTATGCCCATGTCATTATTACGCCTATTCGTGATGATGCCGGTACATTGCTCGGCTTTGCCAAGGTGACGCAGGACGTTACCCAGAGAAAGGCCGATCAGACACGTCTGGCGCAAACCGCCTATAATCTGGATGTCGCGCTTAAGCACATGTCACAGGGTTTGCTTTTGTTTGATGCCGAGGAGCGTCTGGTGCTGGGTAATCCGCGGGCACCTGAGATTTTCGGTATAGATACGACCTGTCTGGCACCGGGGGCGGGGTTTAAAGACCTGTTGCGTCTGGTGATCAGGGCCGATCCCAATTTCAGCAACGAGCTGCTTGAGGAACGTTATGGCGTGCATCGTAATCTGATCGATCAGGATGACGGGGGCACGATTATCAGCGAAATACGCCAGGACTGCATTGTCCAGATATCGCATCGTCCGATGAGTGACGGCGGCTGGGTGACCACCATTGCCGACATCACCGAGCGTCGTCGTGACGAGGAGCGCATTCACCATATGGCGCAGCATGACGGTCTGACCGGATTGCCGAACCGCGTGCATTTCAACCGTCGACTTGATGAGGCGCTGGAGTGGGCACCGCGCACGGGCAACAAGGTAGCGGCGGTGGCCATTGACCTTGACCGGTTCAAGGAAATCAATGACCTGCGGGGCCATGCGGCCGGTGACGCCGTGTTGCAGACCATCTCGGCGCGTCTGGGTGACATGCTGGGGGAGGGCGAATTTGCCGCGCGTCTGGGCGGGGATGAATTTGCCTGTATCAAGTATTTCTCGGATTCGCGGCATCTGTCGGAGTTTCTTGAGCGGATTCAGGCGGCTTTGCATTCGGCGATTGATCTTGATGGGTTTGAGGTATCTCCCGGCGGGTCTTTGGGAGTGGCCATCTATCCGGCAGATGCGACTGATCGCGAAACCCTGATGAATAATGCCGATCTGGCGCTGTATCGCGCCAAGTCGAACCCGACGGAATCCGTCTGCTTCTATGAGGCACGCATGGATGAGGCGGCGCGCGATCGTCGCGCATTGGCCAAAGACCTGTGGGAAGCGGTGAAGCTCGATCAGTTCACCCTGCATTATCAGGTGCAGAAGTCGGTCACCACGCAGGAAGTCATGGGCTATGAGGCGCTGCTGCGCTGGAAGCATCCGGTCAGGGGCAATGTGTCTCCGGCGGACTTTATTCCGGTGGCGGAAGAATGTGGTGTGATCATCGATATCGGTGAGTGGGTCTTGCGTACCGCCTGCGCCGAAGCGGCGAAATGGCCGGAGCATGTGCGCATCGCCGTCAATCTGTCGCCGGTGCAGCTCAATGGCCCCGATCTGGTGCGCAAGGTGCATGAGATTCTGATCGAGACCGGATTGTCGCCCAAGCGGCTGGAGCTTGAGATCACCGAAACGACGATTATCGGTGACAAGGTGCGCGCCCTGCATCTGCTGCGTCAGATCAAGGCGCTGGGGGTCAGTATTGCCATTGACGATTTCGGCACCGGCTATTCGTCGCTCGATACGCTCAATTCCTTCCCGTTTGACAAGATCAAGATCGACCGCTCGTTCCTGATGGAGGCCGAACAAAGCCCGCAGGCACGTGCCATTATCCGTGCCATTCTGGCGCTGGGTAAGAGCCTTGAGGTGCCGGTTCTGGCGGAAGGGGTCGAAACCGAAAGCCAGCTGGGGCTGTTGCAGTCGGAAGGCTGTGATGAGGCGCAGGGCTATTACCTCGGGCGGCCCGCACCGATTGTGGCGGCGGATATGGCGCGGGAAATGGCCTTCAGGCAAAAGGCGGTTTAGGGGTTACTCTTATTGTTGCCTCTCACGCTTTTTTTTGCCCCTCACCCTGACCCTCTCCCCAGAGGGGAGAGGGAATATGAGGAGGAGGGATGAGGCTGAGGTTCAGGGAAAATGCAATCTTTTCGCAACTTTGTGCGACGGATCGGGCACTTAGCCACGTAATATGCAGTGGGGATATGGTATGAGCAGAGGCTGTAGCCAGATCGGTTATCCGGTCGGGACGTAAGCTTGTACCACCGAAATGATGCCGCCGCCTGTTTGCGGCTGGAAGGACTGCATGCTGTCGCGTTTTTTTATTGACCGCCCGATCTTTGCCTGGGTGATTGCCATTGTCATCATGCTGGCGGGGCTGCTCAGTATCCGCACGCTGCCGGTCGAACAATATCCCGATATCGCCTTGCCGCAGGTACGGATCAACGCCTCCTATCCGGGGGCCTCGGCCAAGACGGTTGAGGATTCGGTGACGCAGGTCATCGAGCAAGGCATGATCGGCCTTGATCGCCTGAAATATATGAGTGCTTCAAGCTCGGATAACGGCAGCGCCAATGTGACCCTGGTGTTCGAGGCCGGTACCGATATCGATGTGGCGCAGGTGCAGGTGCAAAATCAGGTGCAGAGCATCATCAACCGCCTGCCGCAGGATGTGCAGGCGCAGGGTTTGCGCATCAATAAGGCGTCGAACAATACGCTTCTGATCTTTTCGCTTTATTCGCCCGACGGGTCGCTGACCAATGCCGATCTCGGGGACTATATCGGCACCAATATTCAGGACCATCTGGCGCGGGTTGATGGGGTCGGCGAAACCAATATTTTCGGCTCGCCCTATGCCATGCGTATCTGGCTCAATCCGGACAGGCTGGCGGCGTTGAAGCTGACGCCTTCGGATGTGGTGACGGCGATCCGCGCCCAGAATGCGCAGGTATCCGCCGGTCAGCTGGCGGCGCAGCCGATTGAGGCGGATGTGGCGCTCAATGCCACCATTACCTCGCAGTCACGATTAACGACACCGGAGGAATTCCGCGAAATTGTGCTGAAAAGTTCAGTCGGTGGCGCGACCGTTTATCTTAAGGACGTAGCGCGGGTCGAACTGGGGCAGCAGAGCTATAATTCGGTGTCGCGTCTGAACGGGCAGCCTGCGACGGGGATCATGCTCAATCTGGCGACGGGAGCCAATGCGCTCAAGACCGCCGATCTGGCCAAGGCCAGAATGGAAGAACTGTCGAAAAACTTCCCGGCCAATATCGCCTATGCCATCCCGAATGATTCCACCGACTTCATCAAGCTGTCGATCAAGGAAGTGGTCAAGACGCTGGTGGAAGCCGTGTTTCTGGTCTTCATCGTCATGTATCTGTTTCTGCAGAACTGGCGCGCGACCATCATACCGACCATTGCCATTCCGGTCGTGCTTCTGGGGACACTGGGGATACTGGCGGCGTTTGGGTTCTCGATCAATCTTCTGACCATGTTCGGGCTGGTGCTGGCGATTGGTTTGCTGGTGGATGACGCCATTGTCGTGGTCGAAAACGTCGAGCGGGTGATGCATGATGAAGGGCTTGATCCCATAGAGGCGACGCGCAAGTCGATGGATGAAATCACCGGCGCCCTGATCGGGATCGGGCTTGTGCTGTCGGCGATCTTTGTGCCCATGGCGTTTTTTGGCGGTACGCAAGGCATCATCTATCGTCAGTTTTCCATCACCATTGTGTCGGCCATGGCGCTTTCGGTTGTGGTGGCGCTGGTGCTGACGCCACCTTTGTGTGCGACGATCCTCAAGCCGATCGACAAGCAAAAACATGCGGATAAGAAAGGCTTTTTCGGCTGGTTCAACCGCTTCTTTGATAAGGCCAGCCGCAGCTATATGGGCCGCGTGGGCAAGATTATCGCCAAACCTGTGCGTTATGTGGCCATCTATCTGG
>JBCEBX010000387.1:0-8520 GCA_039206455.1 Asticcacaulis sp. | reverse complement strand
CTTCTGAGACTGTTCGTCATTTTGCCGCTCTGTAAAAAGCGGTTCCGATAATAACGAATGGGTAGCTCCGAACAGGTGTCGGGGCGAAGTATGTCAGGGGCCAAAATGACAAAACCGAAGTTTAATAAAACGGGTAAGGGCGGGTTGAAGCTTTCCAACTGGTCGTTCACCCTGAAGTTTATGACGCCTGCCGCTGTGGCAACCGTGCTGATTGCGGCGCTGGCGTTCGGTGCGCTTACGGTGATGGACCGTCAGGGCAAGTCAATTGACAATATTAACAATGTCAGCCTTCCGGCGGCTGTGGCGCTGGGGGATATCAAGTCCGGTATTCGCGGCGCCAATGGTAATTTGTTCCGCGCCCTGACCGATCAGGCTTCGGGCACGGCGACCAATGCTGGTGCGCAGGTCACGGCTGTGGTTGAGGAACTGGGGGCTATTGAGACCCGCGCTAAGGCGGAAGCCGACAAGACGACCAACGCCACGCAGAAAAAAGATCTGGAAGAACTGTCGCGCGAAATCCGCACCTATAAGGAAGCTGTGGAATTTGCCGGTTCGGTGATGGAAGTCGACTATGCGTCGGTTGTGCCACTGATGTCGCAATTCGATGCCGGTTACGCCAAGATGTCGCAACTGGCGGACAAGATCATTGCCGCGCAGGTGGCGCAGGCGAAGACCGAAGCCACCGCTGCCAAGACTGCGCAGACGACCGGTATCTCGTTCCTGACCTTGTTTGCGGTGGTTGTGGCTGTGGTGTCCTGCGGTATCGCCTACATGTTCTCGCGCACGACCGTGGTCGGCATCAATCGTATTGCCAAGACGACGGAAGAACTGGCGCGCGGTAATCTGGATGTCGATATTTCGGCGCTTAGCCGTGGCGACGAACTGAAGTCCGTGGTCGACAGCCTGAATGTCTTTAAGTCGAATGCTGAAGAAAAGACCCGTCTGGCCGAGATTGAAGCCGCAACCCTCAAGACCCGCGAAGAACGTACGCGTCAGATGTCTGAACTGGCTGAGCGTTTCCGTCACGAAGCGCAGGACATGCTCGACGCCCTGTCGGCGGCGGCCTCTGATCTGGATACCAATGGCCGTACGCTTTTGACCATTGCGCAGGAAAACGAGCGTCGTTCGCAATCGGCGGTGTCCTCTATCCGTAATTCGGCAGACAATGTGCAGAACGTGGCTTCGGCGACGACCGAGCTGTCGGCCTCTATTGGTGTGATCGGGGATCAGGCCGTGCGTTCGGTGGAAATCGCCGCTGAAGCCGTGTCGGAAGCCGATCGTACCAACGACTCAATGGCTGAACTCAGCCGCGCCGCCGACCAGATTGGTGAAGTGGTTGACCTGATTAACGCCATTGCCCAGCAGACCAACCTGCTGGCGCTGAATGCGACCATTGAATCGGCGCGTGCCGGTGAAGCCGGTAAGGGCTTCGCGGTTGTGGCCTCGGAAGTGAAGTCTCTGGCCCAGCAAACCGCCAAGGCGACCGATGAAATCCGCGATCGTATCAAGGACATTCAGACCGCCGCGCAAAACGGTGTGTCGGCGATCCGTGGGATTGGCGCTACCATCAAGCATATGAATGAGATCGCCTCTTCGATTGCCGACTCGGTGCATCAGCAAGGTGACGCCACCAACGAGATTGCCCGTAACGTCAATGAGGCCTCTGACGGGACAACGACGGCGTCTTCGTCCGTGTCGCAACTGTCGGCCTCGGCCGCAGATACGGAAAAGGCTTCGACCGAAATGCTTGGCGCGGCGCGTCAGCTGACCGACCGTACGCAGGCAATGGGTGAGAATATCCGTCGCTTCCTGTCGGAACTGACGGCGGCCTAAGGCGCTTATATCTGGCGGGCTTGCGTGGCTCCGCAAGCCATCCTAAGCTTATGGATATAACCCCCGAAGTGATGCTTCGGGGGTTTTTCTATTCTGGCTTAAGGTTACAGATTGTATCTCTGTTTCACAAAATAAGTAATGATGGTTAATGCGCTGCGGGATTCATGAACCGTTAAATCTAAATGCCTAGAAAGCGCCTCGATCACAGGAAGAAGCCTGTGCAAACTGTTCAGAAAGAGTAGTCTCGTGTCGTATAAAACAGCTTTTATTCTTGCCGCCGCCCTGTCTTGCTTTGGGGCCTCGGCTTTTGCGCAATGTGATGAAGCTCAGGAAACCTCAGTGGGTAAAACCGTTGCGGCCCGTGCATCGGCTGCCGTTTCCAAGGCCGTAGCCGTTGAAGGCAAGCAAATGGTCAACCTCAGCACCTGCGAAGCCGTTGGTGGCGGTTATACGGCTGATTTTAAGTATAACTTCCTTGGCGCCGGTGGTCTGTACTGGGCTGAAGGGTCCGTGAAGATCAGCAAGGCCGGTGAAGTTGATCTGCGCCTGCGTCGTCTGAGCCCGAACCTGTCGGAAGCTTCGGCCAAGTCGGGTGTGAAACTGGCGGCGAACTAGAGCGCTTTCCGAAAAGTGGGACGCACTTTTCGGAAAGCGCGTTAAATCAAAAATTTAGATTCAAGCGCTTCATGTTTGTTTTCAGGCTCTCTTGTCGTGACAAGGGGGCCTGAATTGCGTTTGGGGGTGTTATATCTCGCTGTTTTCAAGGACAGAGCGGATCAGGGACAGCTTGGTTTCGGTCTCGATGCGTTCTGACTTGGGGTCGCTGTCGGAAACGATGCCACCTCCGGCACAGGCGCGCAGGTGCCAGCGTTTGGTTTCATCCTGTTCCATAATCAGGCTGCGGATCAGGACGCTTGAGTCCATCGCGCCCGAGGCGTCAACATAGAACAGCGCGCCGCAATAGGGGCCGCGCGGGGCCTCAAGCTCGGCAATGACCTTCAGCGCCTGTACCTTGGGCGCGCCGCTGACGGAGCCCGGCGGGAAGCTTTTGAGCAGCACGTCACCGGCATCAAAGCCGTCGGCCAGTTCGGCGGTGATGGTTGAAACCAGATGATGCACATTGGGGTAGGTCTCAAGGCCGTTGAGTTTGGTCACCTTAACGGAACCGACCTTGGAAAATTTCGACAGGTCGTGCCGCATCAGGTCAACGATCATCAGGTTTTCGGCCCGGTCTTTTTCACTATTGAGCAGGGCTTCGGATTGTTTGCGGTCGGCGGCAGGGGTTTTGCCACGCGGGCGGGTGCCCTTTATGGGGCGGGTCTCAAGCTGGCCATCAGCGCTCAGGTGGATAAAGCGTTCGGGGCTGTTTGATACTATGGCGCGGTTTTGCAGGCGTAAGGCGGCTCCGAAAGGGCTTGGGCCGTTACGTTGCAGGCCCTTGAGGACGCGGCCAATGGTCATGTTGGGCGACAGTTCACCGCGCCAGCCCCGCGCCAGATTAGCCTGAAACAGGTCGCCGGCATGGATTTGCTGAATGAGGGTGGCGACCTTGTCTTCATGCACCTCATCGGGCGTTTCGAGGATCAGATTGCCGCGCAGGGGCCGTTGCGGGGCCGCATAGGCAGGGTTGCGCGACAAGGTCTGATGCAGAAGCTTTTGCATATGCAGGGCGCGGTTATAGGCCTCAAGCTCGTCACGACCGCGCCCCAGCGCCAGCAGACGGCGGGTTTTGTGATCAAAGGCCAGAAGGGCTGGAAAACGCAGCACGATCATTTCCGGCCAGGCCCCGCGGCCTTCGACGCGGAAGGGGCGCGGTTGCAGGTTTTCCAGACGGGCACCGAGTTCAAAACTCATATAGCCGACCATGCCGCCGGTGAAAGGCGGCAGGTCGCCGCGATCGCCGCTGATGCTGTGGGTTTGAAAGCGTCCGGTTTTCAGTGCCGCGCTTAAGATGTCTTCGGGTTTGCGGCTGTCGTTATATTCCAGCACACTGATGGCGTCGGCGTGGGTGCAGAGCCATGACCAGCGCCCCAGCTCGCCGCCGTCGGACAGGAAGCCTGCGGCATGGTCGAGCTCGAATATGGCATCAAGCAGGCTCTCCATGGCCATGAAGGGCAGTTTCAGCACATGCAGGTGAGTGAGAGCGGAGGCGGACATCAGGGCCTAAATATTCACGACTTATTGATTCGTACTTTAAGTGTTTGAGGATCAAAATAAATACAGGTTTTTGAATAACCTGACAGGGTTATTGATCAGCCTATGGATGGAGGTCCATGAGATATGTCCTTACAGGCCCGATAAGGCGGAGATAAGCTCCGTCCTTCGGGCCTATTTTTTTATGCCTTACCGGAAGGGTGGTTCGTCAAAGGCCCTGAGTTTACGCGAATGCAGTCGCGATCCGGCCTGACGCAGAAGATTGATGGTTTCAAAACCGATGTCGATATGTTCGGCTATGGCGCGCTCATAAAAATGGTTGGCCTGACCGGGGAGTTTCAATTCGCCATGCAGCGGCTTGTCCGAGACGCACAGGAGCGTCCCGTAGGGCACGCGGAAGCGATAGCCCTGCGCGGCCAGAGTGGCGCTTTCCATGTCGATGGCTACGGCGCGGCTCTGGGAAAACAGAAGAGCCGATGACGAATAGCGAAGCTCCCAGTTGCGGTCATCGGTCGTGACCACTGTGCCGGTTCTGAGGCGGCGCTTAAGTTCGTCTCCGTCTTGTCCCGTAACGGTTTCCGCTGCTTTTTGCAGGGCGACCTGAACCTCAGCTATCGGCGGGATCGGGATTTCACGCGGCAGGACATTGTCCATGACATGATCATCGCGCAGATAGGCATGGGCGAGCACATAGTCACCGATGATCTGTGATGGGCGCAAACCTCCGCAGTGCCCGATCATCAACCAGACATGCGGGCGCATGACCGCCAGATGGTCGGTGATATTTTTGGCATTGGACGGCCCGACGCCGATATTGACCAGACTGATGCCCTGACGGTCGGGGCGCAGCAGGTGGTAGGCAGGCATCTGGTGCTTGCGCCAGGGGGAATTGGCGATCAGTTCCAGCGGGTTCGGCGTGTCTTTGGTGATCAGCAAACCGCCGCAGCACGACAGGGCCGTATAGGGGCTGTCGGGGCGTTTCAGTTCCTCAAGGGCATAGGCGACAAACACATCCACGTAACGGTGATAATTCGTGAGCAGAATGTAAGACTGCGTGTGTTCGGCGGGGGTGCCGGTATAGTGCCTGAGGCGGGCCAGAGAAAAATCCGTACGCAGACCATCGAAAAGTACCAGCGGACGATTGCCGGTTTCATCCTCGATATACAGGCCGTCGGCGACTTCGTTACCGATCAGGGCCAGTTCGGTGGTCGGGAAATGTCGCGCCAGATCGAAGGACGAAACCAGATTGAGGTCAAGGCCTGCGCCATCAAGCACGTAAGGATAGGGGATTTCCTGATCGGATATACCAACGCTGATTTCCGCCCCATAGTCGCGCACCAGAAGCTCAAGTTGTTCGGCAATCGAGTCGCCAAACAGGTCGGGACGGGTAACCGACGAGGTATAGGTGCCGGGGCGCGAAAAACGGGCAAAGGCGCGATTAACCGTCGGGTGGCGGTGCGTCAGGGGTGCGTCGTCATCACTGATGCCATAGCCTTTCCAAACCACCGTCAGACTGGGGTAACAATAGCGCCCTTCGTCGCGGGCTTCTTTTGCCGGAAGAGTGCGGGTTTCAAGATAGGCCTGAAGGTCGCCCTGAAGGGTTTCGACCGCACGGCTGTAGATATCTTTCAGGCGTGCAACGGCTTCTGTGGCGGTCAGGGAACTCATGGGGCGGGCTTATTGCGGATTGGCCATGGCCCTGAGGCCGAGGCTTTGTAGCAGGTGGGCGTCTGTGCCGCGTTCGGGGTTAGGCGTGGTCAGCAACTGATCGCCTACAAAGATCGAGTTGGCACCGGACATAAAGCACAGGGCCTGAAGCTCTTCGGACATTTCATTGCGACCGGCTGAGAGGCGCACCATGGATTTCGGGCAAAGAATGCGTGCGACGGCGATCGTGCGTACGAATTCAATAGGTGACACACCACCCTTAACCTTGGCCTGAACCCCGAGCGGCGTATTAGCCACGGGCACAAGGTTGTTGATCGGGATGCTGTCGGGATGGGCGGGCAGGGTGGCAATCTGATGCAGGAAGGAGACGCGGTCTTCGCGCGCTTCGCCAAGGCCGACTATGCCACCGCAGCAGGTCTTCATGCCGACATCGCGCACGGCCTCAAGCGTATCCAGACGTTCCTGATAGGTGCGGGTGGTGACGACCTTCTCGTAATATTCCGGCGAGGTGTCGAGGTTGTGGTTGTAATAATCAAGGCCCGCGTCCTTGAGGGCCTTGGCCTGATCCGGCGTGATCATGCCCAGCGTGGCGCAGGTTTCAAGGCCCATGGCCTTGACCTCGGAAATCATCGAAGCCAGCGCAGGTACGTCGCGGTCTTTCAGGTCACGCCAGGCCGCGCCCATGCAGAACCGTTGCGCCCCGCCGTCTCTGGCGGCCTTGGCGGCGGTTAAGACCTCATCGACCGGCATCAGTTTTGACGCCTTGAGGCCAGTGTCGTGATGCGCCGATTGCGAGCAGTAGCCGCAGTTTTCTGCACAGCCGCCGGTTTTGATGGACAGGAGTTGCGATAACTGGACTTCGTTAGGGTCAAAGCTCTGGCGGTGCACGGTGGCGGCGCGAAACACCAGTTCCATGAACGGCAGGTCGAACAGGGCGGCGATCTCGGGCTTTGTCCAGTCGTGACGGACGGTGGTAAAAACCGGATGAGACGTATCGGCCATGAAAGGTGCTCCTGATTTGCGGGAACAGGGGTAGCGCAAAATGATCAATGCGGTCAAATAATCTTACGGGGCAAACATATAAAGACATCTTTATGTCTTTATTGCATTGGCGGTCTGGCTCGGTTATAAGGCAGGCAATCCTAATTCATTAAATGAGCATCGCATGTCTGCCCCAAACCAAGATTACATTGTCCGCGACCTGTCTCTGGCCGATTGGGGCCGCAAGGAACTTGAGATTGCCGAAGGCGAAATGCCGGGCCTGATGGCCACGCGCGAAGAATATGGCCCCAAGCAAGTCCTTAAGGGCGCGCGTATCGCCGGCTCGCTGCACATGACCATTCAGACGGGGGTGCTGATTGAAACCTTGCAGGCGCTGGGTGCCGAAGTACGCTGGGCCTCATGCAATATCTTCTCGACGCAGGATCATGCGGCGGCGGCGATTGCCGCCAAGGGTACGCCGGTCTTTGCTATCAAGGGCGAAACCCTTGAGGAATACTGGGACTATGCTCACAAGATTTTTGAATGGCACGATGGCGGCTATCCGAACCTGATCCTTGATGACGGTGGCGATGCAACGCTGCTGACGGTGCTGGGGCCAAAGGCCGAGAAAGACCCGTCGCTGCTCGACAACCCGACCAATGAGGAAGAAGAAGCGCTCTATAAGGTCATGAAGCGCTACCTGAAGGAAAAGCCCGGTTTCTATTCGGCGATCCGTGATGCGATCACCGGCGTGTCCGAAGAAACCACGACCGGCGTGCACCGCCTCTATCATATGGCGCAAAAGGGCGACCTGCCGTTCCCCGCCATCAACGTCAATGACTCGGTGACCAAGTCGAAGTTCGACAACCTCTATGGGTGTCGTGAGTCTCTGGTCGATGCCATTCGTCGCGCTACCGACGTCATGCTGGCCGGTAAGGTCGCGGTGGTCCTCGGTTACGGCGATGTCGGCAAGGGCTCGGCGGCGTCACTGCGTAACGGTGGCGCGCGCGTCATCGTCACCGAAGTCGATCCGATCTGTGCGCTTCAGGCGGCGATGGAAGGCTATGAAGTCCGCACGGTTGAGGAAGTCGCCGCGCAAGGCGATATCTTCGTCACCTGCACCGGCAACAAGGACGTGCTGCGCCTTGAGCATATGCGTGAGATGAAGCACAACGCCATTGTCTGTAATATCGGTCACTTCGACTCAGAAATTCAGGTTGCGGCGCTGAAGAACTTTAAGTGGGACGAAATCAAGCCGCAGGTGCACCACGTTGAGTTCCCTGACGGCAAGAAAATCATTCTGCTGTCCGAAGGGCGTCTGGTGAATCTGGGCAATGCCACGGGCCATCCGTCGTTTGTTATGTCGGCGTCCTTCACTAACCAGACACTGGCCCAGATCGAACTGTGGACGAACAACAAGGCTTACGAAAAGCAGGTCTATACTCTGCCGAAGCATTTGGATGAGAAGGTGGCGCTGTTGCACCTTGAGAAGCTGGGGGCGAAGCTGACGAAGCTTAGTCAGGAACAGGCGGACTATATCAATGTGCCGGTCGAAGGCCCATTTAAGCCGGAGCATTACAGATACTAATATTGAAATCAGATGACTTTCCACCTCCTCCTAATAACGAGGAGGAGGTGCCTGAGGAGTGGGGTGGTGGATACGCTTTATACGATTGTGGTCGATTATGATGGTGGCACTTATATAAGTCAGGTTCAGGCTAATGATGTGTATAACGCCATGCTAATCTGGTGTGACGCATTCGGTAGAAACCCAGATATACCTAAGAAATTACATCTGTTGACACACGAAGTTTTCCAAGACCTTAAAAGACGACGGGACGAAATTGTTCTATTAACCGGTCTTGTTTCAGTATGGTGTGTATC
>JBCEBX010000386.1:0-8640 GCA_039206455.1 Asticcacaulis sp. | reverse complement strand
AAGGACAATATCGACCGCGCGATCAAAAAAGGGGCGGCGGGCGATGCGGATACGCTTGAGGAGATCCGCTACGAGGGCTTCGGCCCCGGCGGCGTCGGCATCATCGTCGAAGCCCTGACCGACAACCGCAACCGCAGCGGCGGCAATGTCCGTTCCTATTTCACCAAGCACGGCGGCAATCTGGGGGAAACCGGTTCGGTCAGCTTCCTGTGGGATCGTCTGGGCCAGATCGAATACCCCTTAAGCGCGGGTTCGGCAGATGACATCATGGAAGCCGCCATCGAGGCCGGTGCGCAGGACGTCGAAACCGACGAAGACCCCGAAGACGGCGGCCACATCATCTACACGGCCTACGAAGACCTCAACAGCGTGACCGAAGCCATTTCCAAGGCATTGGGCGATCCAAAATCGACCAAATTCGTCTGGAAACCGCAAACCCTGACGCCTTTGTCGGGCGATCCGGTCAAGACGCTCTTCAAGCTGATTGACGCGCTCAATGATGATGATGACGTGCAAAACGTCTACGCCAATTTCGACGTATCCGACGAAGAACTTGAGGCCCTGGGCCTCTAAATTCGCCACATCTAAAATCGGCGCAGCCCAAAGAATGTCTGCTTTGTTTTGCGCCGATTATATGCCACTATGCCGCCGTTAACCATATTTCGGGGGATGGTCATGAAGCGGTGGCGAGGGGTGTCTTTAGGGGTGTCGGGCGCAGTGGTGATGCTTGGGGGCTTAACCGCCTGCCATCACGAACCCGCCTATTATCCGGTTGATAACCGCTCACAGGCCCAGAAGGCCGATGCCTGCGTGGAACGGTACGAACCTGACGGCAAAGCGCCTCAGGTCATGACCTATGATTCTGAAACCAGCACCGAAGTTCATCTCAATCAGGACGGCAAGGTCGTAACCGTCACCGCCCAGAACAAACCCGACGCCACCTCATTCGGCGTTGAAGGCAAGGTCGGCGGTGCCCGCCCCGAAAGCTGCACCGACGCCACTATTGGCCGCAGCTATACCCGCAGCGATGAGTATACACCGCCGCAACAACGCCGCCGCGGCTGGTTCCGTTAATTCTTACCGCCCAAAGCCCCCAGCAACGCTTCATGGAAACGATCCGGTGCTTCAACCTGAGGCGAGTGGCCGAGGTCAGGGAATTCGATCAGGTGCGAATTGGGAATGGCGGCGGCGATGCGCTTGCCCAAGGCCGGATAATCCCCCAGCCGGTCGCGCAGTTCCGGTGCAGCCCGGTTGGCACCGGGGGCCGTGCGGTCCAGTTGCCCGATCATCAGAACCACAGGCATTTTCAGACGGTCAAATTCATGTACCACGGGCTGGGTGAAAATCATCTCTGAGGTCTGGGCCTGATTATAGGCGACAATGGCATTGCCCGAACCGGCATAAAGGCCCGCCTGCATACCTACCCACCGGTCATATTCCGGCTTCCACTGATTGTTATAATAGAACTTGAGCTGATAGGTTTTGATGCTCTCAAAACTCGTCTTCTGTTCATTCTGGTATAATTGATCAATGGTTGCGTAAGGCACCCCCAGAGCCTGCCAGTCCTCAAGCCCGATGGGATTGACCAGCACAAGCTGCTCGACGGCCTCAGGATAGGTCAGGCCGAAGCGGGTCGCCAGCATACCGCCCATCGAATGGCCGATCAGGGTCACCTTTTCGACTTTCAGCATTGTGAGCAATGCCTGCGTATTGGCCGCCAGCTGGCTTAAGGAAAACTGATAGCCTTCCGGTTTCGAGGCTTTACAGAAACCAATCTGATCAATGGCGATAACGCGATATCCGGCCTGACTTAATCTGTTGATCGTCGCTTCCCATGTCGCGCCACAGAAATTCTTGCCGTGCAGCAGAACCGCCGTGCGCCCGTTGGCTTCGCCCTGCGCAGGGACATCCATATAGGCCATTTCCAGCGCCTGCCCCTGCGTCGTCAGGGCAAAGGTCTTTACCGGATGCGGATAGTCAAACCCTTCGAGGCGCGGGCCATAGGTCTGGGCGTTCACAGAACCTGCCGCCAGAGCCGCAACCATAACCGATGTCGCCAGAATACGCATATCTATTCCCTGTAATGCCTGAAAAAGACAGCATAGGCAGGGCAGGGTTAAAAAGCGATAGGTGGCCTAAATACGCGGCCAGTAATCACTGAACATATATTGACTGACGGCATTGGCGGGGATGTCGAATTCCGACCCGCGATACCAGGGCGTACAGACCCGCTGCGCCGGATCAAGATCACCCCACTTCAGACTGGGGCAGCCCTCGGGAGCCGGATCAATCGCATTATCAACCGCACGGATTTCGCCGCGTGCGCTCGCCAGAATGCCCGCCGTCCTGACCTTGGCAATGTAGTTCTTACCGATAAAGCCGGTGCCGCCGTCAACATTGATCGCAATCTCATCCGACAGGATACGGTTATCGATAATACGTACGCGATTAAGCTTGGACCGAATGCCGTGCTTGGAAAAATCAATCAATGAATTGGCCAGCAAGGCTTCGCCCGCACCACTCAGAACCACACCCTCGGCGAAATGCTCGACCTTGAGATCATCAATACTCAGGATGGAATCCGCAGAATCAAGCCGGATCTCAAGACCCACCGCGTCTTCGCCGCGTTCAAAGCCCTTCCAGTCCGCCAATTGCTGCACCGTCACACCCTGAATGTGGGAATCGCCGTTCAGCGTGGCATAGACGCCGTCTGCCGTAGAGGTAATGCCGCTCTGTTCGGCAAACAGTTGCGACCCGTTAAGCGCCAGAGCCACAGACCGTGTGCGGGCGACAATATAGGAATTGATCAGGTTGAACCGTCCGCCCGCCACATGCACCGCCGCACTTTCGCCCTCATAACGCACCGACGAATTCTGCAAGGTAAGCTCGGAATTAGACGCATAGATACAGGCCGACTGACCGCCGCGCGCCGAAGACAGAAGCACGTTTTTCAGGATCACCTTATCCGCTGACGGATTGATACGCAGGCAGGACTCGCCGTCCGGGGCGACCAGTACAGGCAGGCGTGACGGACTGTCCCCGATAATGGTCAGGCTGCGGGTAATCTGCAAACTGCCGACGCAGGAGCGGTTTTTCGCCACCAGCCGCAAGACCCCGCCCGAACGCATCCGCCGCACCGTATCCTCAACAAAGGCGCGGCTGGCAGTGTCGCAATTGATCGTCGCGTGCGATCTGGTGCCGTAATAGCCATAATGATGCCCGCGCGTCTTATAGCGCTTGCCGCCGCAGGTCTTGAGCTGATGATCCAGAAGCGCGCCAAAACAGGGCCGCGTCAGGGCCTCGGTACGCGCCGCATTATAGGAGGTGTCATGCGCCGAAGCCGCCCCCGCACTCAGCAGCAGGCCGACACCGGCAGCCAGCGCAACAATGCCCCTAAACGGAATGATTTTCATGGTCATAATCCTTCCATTACCGGTGAGGGGAGCGTGAAACTTCGTTAAGCACGGCCTGAAGACGCGCCGCCGAAGGCCGGTAACCATCCAGCGCCGACCCCAGCCGCAGGACAACGGCACTGGCCTTGTCCTGATCGGCAACCCCCGACAGCCCCAGCGCAAAATAGGTGGACATGGCATAACGCGCCTCAGCCGAGCCTTGTTTTTCGGCTTCCTGATACCAGTGGAAGGCGCGCGCATAGTCGGCGGGGACACCCACCCCTTCGGAATACATTACCGCCAGCACCAGCTGCGCCTGAGCCGAGCCATTGGTTGCCGCCAGCTGAATAGCGCGCACGCGATCCAGATTATTCAGACGCCCCCCGTCCTTGCGACCCAGTATGGCCCGAAGGCCCATAACCGTATGATCGCTGACCTCGGACGGGGCCTGCGCTACCTGATCGGTCAGATCGAGATAGACCAGCGCCCGCCCGACATGGATAAACGGCAACTCATCCATGCGCGTCAGGGCATAGCCATAGATATCGCCGCGCGGGCGGCTTTCGTCGGCATGAGGCACGCCACCGGCGGGGGCCTGAGGCGGATAAAATTCATAAGGCGACACCCAGCGCTTGGCCTTGGCCTCAACAAAGGCGCCATATTTGCTGCGCTCGCGCTCAGGCGAGGAGCGCTCAAAATCCTTGAGCATGACATAGGCCCCGACATCACCGGTGGCCGAAGCCTTATAGTTATAGAGATAGGCATCAACGTCATTGCGCTGGAACAGCGAAATAACATTCGGACGCGCATAGGCCGGATCGCGCATGGTGGCGCGCACGCCTTCGCGGTTATCGGCAGGCTCGCCCATCGGCCCGTACTGCGTGTCATAGAGCCGCCCCAGCGTGCGGAACCCATCGGCCCCAAGCTGCGACTGGACATAGATGACGCGGTTGCGCACCTGATCGCGCTCTGAGGTATCCATACGCGCCAGAAGACGCTCAAGCTGGCGATAGCCATTGGCCCGTTCCGCCGCCAGACATTTGTCAAAGCGTGAGGTGTGCTGGCCGTTACGCGCGGTGCGATTAATAGGGGCGTAGCCTTCGGGGTTAGACAGGGCCATCACCAGCCACACCGCCGCCTCAACCGGATCGGTCAGGTTCTCATCGGTGGCCCTCAGGCCCATATAGCGGTTGGACAGCTCGATCTGGGCAAAGAAATCATTGCTGAAGGCGAGCTTGCGGAAATGGCGCACCTCGCGTTCCTGATCACCAAAATGGCTGTTGTCCGTCCCCGGCGGGCGCGGGCAGGTCGGGCCGATTCGGCTGTCGCGACCTTCGGCGGGCCAGTTGACGCCATTGGGACCGCAGCCCGCCACAACTGAGGCTACCGCAACCGCTGTCATCAGCCTTGTAAGGCGCACGACGCCCCGCCGGCCGGTCACATGCCGGTCGGTACAGGTTGCCTTAGCCTTGAAGCGGACAGACTTGCCCCAGAACATCACATATCGCTCCGGCCATAAGGGCCGATTATGGTGAATACAGATATGCGGGAAAAGGCTGATACTGACACGCGCTACCTCCCCCCAAGGTTACGTTCGTACGGATGGTCTGCGTGCCCACACTGAAACGGACGCGTTAACCATAATCTGATCATGCGCGAAAGCGCCGGTAAAGACTAGTGAAAAATTAGCGCACTTTTATAAAAAGGGAGTGGGGTGAAAAAAAGCGCTGTTTTACCATTTTGATCAGGTCTGAAACGGCCTGTCTTTCGCAGGCCTAAGTCCATAAAGAAAAACAAGAATCCACTGAGGGGTGACGGCTTTGTGACCACGGCGATTTAGGGCATAAAAAATCAATAAAAATACAGGTTTACATTTTTATTTCATCCGGCCCGCTTAAGTTTTTTTTAGAGGGCCTTGAAATTAACGCAAGATAAGGGCAGGAGTGTTTTCCCGGTATCGGAACCTTGAAAACATTTGGAATTAAGGCCCGCTATCGTACCTGACGGCTCAGGCCGTTCGCCTTTTTTCTGCCCCATTTCCCTTCTGTTTGCAACGGTCTCGCCTATGTTCAAGTCCTTCTTCGGCAGTTTTTCTAACGACATCGCCATCGATCTCGGTACGGCGAATACGCTCGTTTATATGAAAGGCCGCGGAATCGTGCTGAACGAGCCTTCGGTGGTGGCGCTGCGCAATGTCGGCGGCCGTAAGGTCGTCCATGCGGTGGGCATCGAAGCCAAGCAGATGCTCGGCCGTACCCCCGGCCACATGGAAGCCATCCGCCCGATGCGTGACGGCGTCATCGCCGACTTCGAAGTCGCTGAGGAAATGATTAAGCACTTCATCCGCAAGGCCCATAACCGTAAGGGTTTCGTCAACCCTAAGGTCATCGTCTGTGTGCCGTCAGGCGCCACAGCCGTGGAACGCCGCGCCATTAACGATTCGTGTCTCAATGCGTCGGCGCGTCGCGTCGGCCTGCTGCCTGAGCCTATGGCCGCTGCCATCGGTGCCGGTCTGCCGATCCATGAACCGACCGGTTCGATGGTCGTCGACATCGGCGGCGGCACGACCGAAGTCGCCGTTCTGTCCCTGTCGGGTATCGTTTATTCGCGTTCGGTACGCGTTGGCGGCGACAAGATGGATGATTCGATCACCAACTTCATGCGCCGTAACCACAACCTGCTGATTGGTGAAACCACCGCAGAGCGTATCAAAAAAGATATCGGCACCGCCCGCGTCCCCCATGACGGCGAAGGTCTGGCCATCGAAGTCAAGGGCCGCGACCTGATGCAGGGGGTCCCGCGCGAGGTGCGCATCAGCGAGCGTCAGGCCGCCGAAGCCATTGCTGAGCCGGTATCGCAAATCATCGAGGCCGTTAAGGTTGCCCTTGAGGCCACACCGCCTGAACTGGCCGCCGATATTGCCGATAAGGGCATCATGCTGACCGGTGGCGGCGCCCTGCTGCGCGGTCTGGACGAGGAAATCCGCGATCACACCGGCCTGCCGGTAACCATTGCCGAAGACCCGCTGTCCTGCGTGGCTATCGGTTGTGGCCGGGTGCTTGAGCATCCGCGCTGGATGAAGGGTATTCTTGACTCCACCATGTTCTGATAAGGCCTGCCTCCCGTGCCCTGGCGGTTCGGGAGCGGCTTGCGGCGGGGCAGACTAAGGGGGCGCATGTCCGTTACACCTGAGCGGTGAAACGACATGGGATATATAAGTGCCAAAGGTATCTTATAGTAAATGACGGTTTGTAAGGACGTCCGGCGTGCCATACGGGGAAAAGTCATCTTTTGAAGCGATCAAGGTCCCTCTGACCTGGGGGGTCATGGTTATTGTCGCGGGACTCTGCATTATCGGGGTGCTGCTATTTCTGGGTGACCGTCGCTCAGACATGACCGAGGCCAGCTATGGCAATCGCGCGGGCTTTGATGCCGCCGCCGGGCCTGCCAATAACCTTTTGTCGACACCGGCGCACTGGGTCGGCGGCATAGCCGGCTGGTTCGACGACTATCTGTTTGCCGTTTCGGAAAACCGCCGTCTGCGTAAGGAAGTGGCGGATCTCACGCAATATAAGAACAGCTTTCTTCAGGCGAAGGAACTGAACCGCCGCTACGAAACCCTGCTGCAATTACGCACCGATCCCGAAGTGGCGATGGTCACCGCCCGTTCCGTGTCGGTCTCACGCGGGCCGTTCAACAATACCCGCCTGATCAATGCCGGTCGCGAAGATGGCGTGAAATTCGGCCATCCGGTGATCAATGAGCAGGGCCTTATCGGGCGCGTGGTCGGCACCGGTGGTCAGGTCAGCCGTGTCCTGAGCGTCACCGATGTCGTCAGTCGGGTGCCCGTGGTCATCAGCCGTACCGACGCCCGCGCCATTATGGCCGGTGACGGCGGCGGTTATCCGCGTCTTGAGTTCGTGCGCGGCAAGGATGCGGTCAAAAAAGGCGATCAGGTTCTGACCTCCGGAGATGGCGGCATATTCCCGCGTGGCCTGCTGGTCGGTGAGGTCGTCCCGAGCGTTGACGGCGTCTGGCGCATCAATCTCTATACCAATCGCGGCCCTATCGATATGGTCAAGGTGTTGAAATATGATGATTTTTCAAACCTGCCTGACTATACCATCCTGAGCACGCCGCCGGTTACAGACGTCCTGCCGCCCCCACCCGCGCCTGCGCAAGGTCAGGCAGCGGGGCAGGGGGCATCCTCTGCCGCGTCATCTTCTGTCGCCGCACCGGTTGCGGCTCCGGCAACCGCCCGCCCGACGGCCACACGGCTAACAACCCCACCCGCAACACCCCCCGCTCAACCGGCCACCCGCGCGGCGCCACAAGCCACAGCCCCACGTCCGGCACAAGCTCAAACTCAGGCCCAGCCTCAGGCTGCACCGGTGACACCCGCCCCCCCGCCTCAGGCCCCCGCCGCGCCAGCTGACGGAGACTAGAGGTGCGGACGCCGATCAACAAAAATATGCGGCGGGGGCTGGCAGGCAAGATCATAGGCCCGCACGAATGGATCGGGATTCCCGCCCTTCTGGCCATGGCCGCCACCCTGATCATGGCCACCAATATTCCCCTGCCGTGGGGGCTGGTGCTGCCTGAGCCGGTCTGGCCTCTGGCTCTGGCCTTCAGCTGGCCCCTGATCCGCCCAAGCTATATTGCGCCTTTTGTACTGGCTGCGCTTGGACTGTTCCTTGATTTTTTCTGGGGTGCGCCGCTCGGATTCTACGTTCTGCTGCTGATGATCGTCTTTAGTATTACCTTCCTGATCCGCAGCTATATTGTCGGTCAGGACATGACCATTGTCGCAGGCGTTTATGTCATGTCCCTTATCGGTTTTTTCATACTGGGCACGCTTCTGACGACGCTCTATGCCGGTCAGGTGCCCCGCCTTCTCGGCGTTGCCGAACAGATGTTCGCCAGCCTGATTACCGTGCCGGTAATGTGGTGGCTGCTGGATAAGTATCTCCATGCCGATGTGAGGTTCCAGTGAACGAAACCACCTTCCAGAACATGGGGGAACGGCAGGGGGTCTTTAACCGGCGCATTTTCCTGATGGGCGGTGTGGTGGCCTTTGGGCTGTTCGCCCTGACCGGTCGTCTGGCGCACCTGCAAATCCTGCATGGCGGGCGCTATAAGCGCCTGTCGGCGGCCAACCAGTTCAATTTCCGGCTTATCCCGCCACCACGCGGCCAGATTCTCGATCGCAACGGCAGCGTTCTGGCCGGAAACCGGCCCTCTTTTCGCG
>JBCEBX010000385.1:0-8794 GCA_039206455.1 Asticcacaulis sp. | reverse complement strand
AAACTATCTCGAGCCACAGCGGTCGCCGCTGCATTGCTCATGGCGGCACCCGCCGCAAACGCGGCCATTGACGCCACGGTCGCTTCGGCTGAAGCGGTAGTGGAATCGGCCATCGCCCCTGAAGCTGCGCCCGTCGAGGCGCCCGCAGCTGAGGAAGCCCCTGCTCCCGCCCTTCTGGGCCATCAGGTGCCACTTGAACTTAATGAAGCCAGCACCGGCTGGATTCTGATTTCCACCGCACTTGTTCTTATGATGACCCTTCCCGGTCTTGCGCTCTTCTACGGGGGTATGGTGCGCAAGAAGAACGTTATCGCCACAGTCACCCAATCCGTTGCCGTTACCTGTGTCGTTACCGTTCTCTGGTTTGTCGTTGGCTACAGTCTGGCCTTCGGTACGCCAACCGGCCCCGTTCTCGGCCTGCCCGCCTCAACCGTAAATATGTTTATAGGCGGTTTTGATGCGGCTTTCCTGAACGGTGTCACACCTGAAACCGCTTTCAACGTTGTGCCTGCACTGCCTGAAATGCTGTGGATCTCCTTCCAGTTGACATTTGCGATCATCACCCCGGCCCTGATCACCGGCGCCTTTGCCGAGCGTATCAAGCTGTCGGGCCTGATCCTGTTCATGTCGCTGTGGACCGTGTTTGTCTACGCACCGATCTGTCACCAGGTCTGGGGTGGCGGCTTCATGGGTGAAGAAGGCGTGCTCGACTTTGCCGGTGGTACGGTTGTTCACGTTAACTCCGGTGTAGCCGGTCTGGTGGCCGCTCTGTTCCTGGGTCGCCGTAAAGGCTACGGCACCGAAGAAATGCCACCGAACAACCTGATCTTCGTTCTGATCGGTGCCTCGCTTCTGTTCGTTGGCTGGATCGGCTTCAACGCAGGCTCCGCAGGTGCCGCCGACTCACTGGCCGCTACCGCCCTGCTCAACACCATGATCGCCGCCTGTGCCGCAGGCCTGACCTGGAAAATCGTTGAGTGGAGCATCCGTCGCAAGCCTTCGCTGCTGGGCATCCTTTCGGGTATGGTTGCCGGTCTGGTCGCCATCACGCCAGCCGCTGGCTTCGTAAATCCGACCGGCGCTCTGATCATCGGTCTGATCGCTGGCCCTGTCTGCTACATCTTCTCCTCATGGATCAAGAAGCTGCTGGGCTACGACGACTCACTTGACGCTTTCGGCATCCACGGTGCCGGTGGTTTCCTCGGTGCGATCCTGACCGGCGTCTTTGCCGACCCTCTGATCAATGCTGCGGCTGAAGGTGCAAGCGTGTGGACCCAGTTCACCAGCCTGATCTTCACCATCATCTGGTCGGGTGTAGGCACCTTCATCATCCTGCTGATCTGTAAATACACCACAGGTCTGCGCGTCTCCGAAGAGGATGAAGAAGCTGGTCTTGACCGCGCCCTGCACGGCGAAGCCATGGATCACTAATCTAGAGACTGTTGCACAGATGAATGGGGCGCTCAGAAATGAGCGCTCCATTTTTTGTTAATATTTCAGAATATTAACGTTATTCATAATATGTGCCATTTGCGAATTAGTGCAAATTTGCCACACAAAATGTGTTTCAATTACACCCATCTTGGCAAGTCCTGCGGAACCTGTATGGTGACTACACAAGGTCACAAAAGCTTCACACAAGATGAAGTCATGACTTTGGGAGAAACGTCTCGGAGTGGTTTAAAAAACCCTTCTGAGGAATCAAAAATGAAAAAACTTCTTTTGGCTGCTACGGCCGTTACCGCCCTGTTCGCTGCTGGCGCAGCCTCTGCTGAAGTAAGCTACAACGTTGCCCTGACCAGCGACTACGTATTCCGCGGCATTTCGCAAAGCGATGAGAACGTTGCCCTTCAAGGCGGCATCGACTGGAACAAGGACCTGTTCTACGCAGGCGCATGGGCTTCGACCGTTGATTTCGGCGGCGACGCTGATTACGAACTCGATCTGTACGCAGGCATCAAGCCGACCGCTGGTAACTTCAGCTTCGACTTCGGCGTAATCTACTATGCTTACCCGCAAGAAGACGACCTGAACGCAACCGAACTTAAGGCCGCTGTGTCTTATCCGCTCGGCGCTGGTTCTGTTGGCGCAGCTTACTACACCAACACGGACGACACTTTCGACACCTACTACGCTGAAATCAACGGCGCCTATCCGATCAACGACAAGTTCGCTGTTTCGGGTGCTTTCGGTACGCAAGAAATCGCTGATGCCGGCTCTTACAACACCTGGAACCTCGGCGGCAGCTACAACATCACCGACGTATTCTCGGTTGACGTGCGTTACCACGACACAGACTTCAAGCGTTCGGACTTCCTGACGTCCAGCGCCTACAACCTGACCAAGGAACGTGTAGCCGTTACTCTTAAGGCTGCCTTCTAAGGCCTGCACATCTGTGCAAAAACGGAAAAGCCGCTCTGTTTCAGGGCGGCTTTTTCATGTGACATAGTTACCTCTAGGCTCCGTTTGACCTCAGCCGTTCAAGCTATCAATTCGAAATACGATTCATATAAAAATCTCACAAAACCAATAACTACAGATATTTATAAGACAAAACATCGCCCCCTTAACCTTTCGTGACATTTTTGCATCAAGCCATACCTAAACGTGTGCCGGGGGGTGTTATGCGACAAAAAAAAGTCTAGATTAACGCTAGGTTTAAACACACCACATATAAAGCTTGCCTTATACATTTACCGCGTATTGGGCCTTGCCCGAATGAATCATAATTAGGGATACAGATCATGAAAAACCTCCTCCTTGCCGCCATAGCTCTCAGCGCACTGGTCGCTGCCCCTGCCATGGCCGAAGGCGCTTTCAGCTACAACATCGGTGCCACCAACAACTACGTATGGCGCGGCATTTCGCAGTCCAACAAAGACGCAGCTGTTCAAGGCGGCATCGACTACACCAACGGCAACTTCTACGCCGGTGCATGGGCTTCGACCGTTGATTTCGATGACGACGCCAGCGTTGAGCTTGACTTCTATGCCGGTGTAACGCCAACCGTTGGCAACTGGAACTTCGATTTCGGCGTCGTTTACTACACCTATCCGGACTCAGACGACATCGACAACACAGGTGAACTGAAGGCCGCCTTCAATCACCCGCTCGGCCGTGGCACCATCGGTTCGGCTCTGTACGTAAACTGGGAAACACTTGAAAACCCATACTACGAACTGAACGCTGCCTATCCGGTCGCTGACAAGCTGTCGCTGTCGGGCGCTATCGGCAAGCAAGAGTTTGATGGTGGCGACTACACCACCTGGAACGTTGGTCTGGGCTACGACCTGACCGAAGTTATCTCGCTTGACCTGCGTTACCATGACACGGGTGACCACGACATGGCCTGGAATGCCGCTGGCCGTGGCCTCGCAAAGGAACAAGTCACCTTCGGCATCAAGGCAGCTTTCTAAGACCTGCCTTTAAGCTGTTAAAAAATTGGCCGCAGACCCTTTCGGGTTTGCGGCCTTTTCTTTATGTCTGAAGCATTGGTAACTGCCCCCAATGAATCCCGCCTGCCGGATTCATCAAGGCAACCGAATCACCTCAGTATGGTTTCATGTCGAATTCACCCCCCACGCCGCTCTCTTCCCTGTTTGGTTCTGATGATGTCGCCTCTAATGACGTCAGCGCCCCGGCGCCCAAACCGGCCCCGTCTGCTGCCACGCCCGCGCCTGCGCAACCCGGTGGCTATGGGGCGGCGTCCATTGAGGTACTTGAAGGGCTTGAGCCCGTTCGTAAGCGTCCGGGCATGTATATCGGCGGCACCGACGAAAAGGCGATGCACCACCTGTTCGCCGAAGTCCTCGACAACGCCATGGACGAAGCCGTAGCCGGTCACGCCAAGGCCATCTGGGTCGAACTCGATGCCGACGGTTTCCTGAGTGTGCGCGATGATGGTCGCGGCATTCCCGTTGACCCGCACCCCAAATATCCTGGCAAGTCGGCCCTCGAAGTGGTTCTGACGGTTCTGCATTCGGGCGGCAAGTTTTCCGGCAAGGCCTATGAAACCTCAGGCGGCCTGCACGGCGTCGGCGTATCCGTCGTCAATGCCCTGTCTGACCATCTGGATGTGACCATCTGGCGCGACGGGTTTGAATGGCACCAGAGCTTTTCCCGCGGCCACGCCCAGAAATCAATTGAGCAGGTTTCGCCGTCTAAGAAACGAGGCTCGCGCCTGCGCTTCCATCCGGATGCCGAAATTTTCGGCGTCGGTGCCCATTTCCGCCCTGCCCGTCTGTACCGCATGGCCAAGGCCAAGGCCTATTTGTTCCGCGGCGTGCAGATTCACTGGAAATGTGCGGCCTCGCAGATTACCGACCAGACCCCGACCGAAGACAAGTTTTACTTTCCCAATGGTCTGGCCGATTATCTGGCTGAACGGGTACAGGACACCGAAACCCTGTCGGACATTTTCTCCGGTCGTGTCGAGCGTAAAGGCGAAGCCGGAGCCGTTGAATGGGCCGTGGTCTGGTCAGGGGCCGGTTTCGGCGAAAATGACGGCTTTACGCAGTCCTACTGTAACACCATCCCGACCCCTGACGGCGGCACCCACGAAGCGGGTCTGCGCGCCGCCCTGACGCGTTCGCTCAAATCCTATGCAGAAATGACCGGCGACAAGCGCGGCGGCATCATCACCGCCGAAGACGTGGTGGCCCATGCTGGTGTGGTTATTTCCGTCTTTATCCGCAACCCCGAATTTCAGGGCCAGACCAAGGATCGCCTGTCCTCCAGCGAAGCGCAAAAGCTGGTGGAAAACGCCCTGCGCGACCCGTTTGATCACTGGCTGACCTCTTCACCCAAACAGGCTGACCGCCTGCTGCAATTCATTGCCGAGCGCGCCGAAGACCGCCTGAAGCGCCGTAAGGACAAGGAAGTGCAACGCGCCTCCGCGACACGCAAACTGCGTCTGCCCGGTAAACTGGCCGACTGTTCACGTCAGGACGCCAAGGGCACCGAACTGTTCATCGTCGAGGGTGATTCGGCGGGTGGCTCTGCCAAGCAGGCGCGAAACCGCACGACACAGGCCATTCTGCCCCTGCGTGGTAAAATTCTCAACGTAGCTTCGGCCACCGGCGACAAGGCTCGGTCGAATCAGGAGTTGTCCGATCTGGGTCTGGCGCTTGGCGTTCAGCCGGGAGCGAAGTTCAAGGATGATGACCTGCGCTATGAACGCATTGTCATCATGACCGATGCTGACGTGGACGGGGCGCACATTGCCTCCCTGCTGATTACCTATTTTTACCGCACCATGCCAAGCCTGATCCGTCAGGGCAGCCTGTATCTGGCTATGCCGCCACTTTACCGCATCAGTCAGGCCACAAAGATTTTCTATGCCCGCGACGATGCGCACCGCCTTGAGATTCTCGAAAAGGAATTCAAGGGCAAGAAGCCGGAGATCAGCCGCTTCAAAGGCCTTGGGGAAATGATGCCGGCGCAGCTCAAAGAAACCACAATGGACCCCAAAACCCGCACGCTGGCGCGGGTAACCCTGCCTGAAAATGAGGCCGAAATCGAGGATTTGGTGGAAACCCTGATGGGCCGCAAACCGGAACTGCGTTTCCGCTTCATTCAGGAAAATGCCGAATTTGCTGCCGAAGACCTGGATGTGTAATCGCCCTTCAGGTTCTTTGACGGTAATTATATCCAAACAAATCTCTGTCATTTTTCATAAATTCTGTTAGTAGAGGGCCCGAACTCGCGTGTGAAATACGTGGATTTGCGCCCCCTTCGCGGTGCCCTGACGATTTTCCGTCCTTTTTCCGGTTCTTATCCCTTACGTATATATGACCAAATTTACCGAACTCGGCCTTAGTCCAGATGTTTTAAAAGCCGTTACCGATACAGGCTATGACACACCTACCGCCATTCAGGAGCAGGCGATTCCTGTGGCGCTGACCGGCCTTGACGTGCTGGGCATTGCCCAGACCGGAACGGGTAAGACCGCTGCCTTCACCTTGCCAATGATCGAACGTCTGGCGGCTGGCCGCTCCCGCGCCCGTATGCCGCGCGCCATAGTTCTCGCACCCACCCGTGAACTGGCCGATCAGGTCGCCGAGGCGTTTGAGAAATATGCCAAATACTGCAAACTGAACTGGGCGCTGCTGATTGGTGGCGTGTCGATGAATGACCAGATCGCCAAGCTCGATAAGGGTGTGGACGTGCTGATCGCGACACCGGGACGCCTGCTTGACCTCTTTGAACGCTCAAAGGTGATGCTCAATGGCGTTCAGATCATGGTTGTCGACGAAGCCGACCGTATGCTGGACATGGGCTTTATCCCTGACATTGAGCGCATCTTCAAACTGACGCCGCCGTCACGTCAGACTCTGTTTTTCTCGGCCACCATGCCGCCGGAAATCACCCGTCTGACTCAGGCCTTCCTGAAAAATCCCGTGCGTATCGAAGTGTCACGTCCCGCGACGACCAACGCCAATATAACACAGTATGTCTATCGCATCCCGCACACCAATTCAAAAGTGCTGGCCAAGGCCAAGCGGACGGCGCTGCGCACCCTGATTGGCAAGCTTGAGATTACAAACGGTATTGTTTTCTGTAATCGCAAATCCGATGTCGATATTGTCGCCAAATCCTTAAGTGTACACGGCTTCAACGCCGCCCCTATCCATGGCGATCTCGATCAGGGTCTGCGCATGAAAACCCTTGATGCCTTCCGCAAGGGCGAACTTACCTTGCTGGTAGCCTCTGACGTAGCCGCGCGCGGCCTTGATATACCGGCCGTTGGCCATGTGTTTAACTTTGACGTGCCTCATCATGCCGATGACTATGTGCACCGCATTGGCCGTACCGGTCGCGCCGGGCGTACCGGCGAAGCCTATCTGCTGCTAGCCGCAAATGATGAAAAAAACTACGACAAGGTTCTGAAGCTCATTAAGCAGGAACCTCAGGCGCTTGAGCTTGAGATTGACTGGACCGGGCTTGAAGAAGCCGCCGAACGTCAGAACCGCGCCTTTGCCGATAAAAAACCTTCGCGTCGCAAGGATACGCCACGGGATCGTCCGCGCAAAAGTGAACAACCGGTTGAACAAAAGCTGCCCGAAACACCTCTGGAAACACCTGTTGAAGCCAAACCGGAACGTAAACCGCGTGAAAACAAGAAAACATCTGCAAAAGCTGCCCGCGACCTTGAACCGATCAAAGTCGATAAAAAGCCAGTAAAATCAACAGATAATGATATTGAGGGCAACGGATTTGGCGCCCATGTCCCGGCATTTCTCCTCAGAAGCGCCTATGCCGGTCAGGAAAAATAAAAAAGACATTCCTGTTAACCGCCTGTCAGAGAAGTTTGAGTAAGATCAAGGCGTCGCAAAATCGCGACCCGAGGTAAGCCCTGAGAGCCCCTATGACAAACGACATAGAAGTAAGCGTAAGAAGTCCGCAAGCCTATGCACTCGCTCAGGAAGCGCTCCGATTAATGGAGGTTCATGGGGTGTGGCCGACGCCACTGAATTATGAGTTGTGGCTTCATGTCGCCGGCGACCCCAGTTCGTCCCTGTCACAGGAAATCCTGCGCCTCGTAAATGCAGGCGAGACGATTACCGAAGAAATTTCCGAAAGTCTGGCGTCGAAATTCATTCTGCGCATGAAGCTGAATGATGAGGTGCGTGACGCCGGTCTTAAGCTGACGCGTGAACTCGCCTCGATTACCGAAGTTATCGGCGAAGCGCAAAAGGCCCAGAGACATTACAGCCAGACCCTTCAGGCCGCCCACACAGATATGGCTGTGGATGTGGATACCGGACGCCTCAAAACGCTTGTTAATGAACTGTCCACAGCAACCCAGCGCGTCCTTCAGCAGCATAACTCGCTTGAAACACGCTTAAGCGAATCCTCACGCGAAGTGTCCCGCCTGCGCAAGCACCTCGATCAGGTTCGCATGGAAGCCATGACGGACGCCCTGACCAATCTGGCTAACCGCAAATCGTTCGACGAAGCGCTGGATAAGTTCTGTGAATCCGAATCGGAAGCCGTTCTGACACTGGCGGTCATCGATATCGATCATTTCAAACGCTTTAACGACACCTGGGGTCATCAGACTGGTGATCAGGTTCTGCGTTATGTTGCTTCGGTGCTGGCGCGCATGGGTCGCCCGCCCCGTCTGGCAGCGCGTTACGGTGGCGAAGAATTTGGCATGATCTTCCCGGGTGAAACGGTTGATACGGTTGAGCGTCTTCTGAACGAAGCGCGTCAGGAAATATCCTCGCGCGTGCTTAAACGCCGTTCCACCAACGAAGATCTGGGGACCGTGACGATCTCTGCAGGTCTGGCACAACGTGATGCCGGTGAAGACGCGTTTGATCTGCTGGATCGGGCTGACAAGGCGCTTTATCGTTCAAAGAATGCCGGACGCAATCGCGTTACCTGTGCGCCCGCCACAAATCAGAAAGATGTCACGGCCGCCTGAGGCCCGAGGTCTGAAAAATAGATATTGAACATTGTTCAAATTGCATTTACACAGAGGTGACCCTGCCCCCTCTGTGATAATCATATGCGCTCTTTCCTGTTCTCTGCCTTCTACTGGCTTACCTCCATCCTCTATAGCCTTCTGGCTTTAGGGCTGTCGTTTCTGCCCGGGCGTAAACCCGTTTTATGGGTTATTCAGCGCTATACACGCCGGATGGTCTGGGGCATGCGCCATATTGCCGGTATTCACCTTGAGGTACGCGGCAAGGCAAACATCCCTGATACACCCGTCATTTTTGCTGCCAAACACCAGTCATGGGGTGACGGCTTCTGTATCTATTCTCAGTTCGCAGATCTGGCCTTTGTG
>JBCEBX010000384.1:5783-8844 GCA_039206455.1 Asticcacaulis sp. | reverse complement strand
CGACGGCGGTAAATATGGCAATGATGACGAACAACACCCACGACAGGGCTGACGAATAGCCCAGATTGAAGTATTTGAACGCCTCCTCATAGATCATCAGCGGCAGGAGATAGGACGACTTGAGCGGCCCACCGGCAGTAATGATGTACGGCCCGTTAAACTCCTGAAATGCCTGAACAATCTGCATGATGAAGTTAAAGAACAACACCGGCGTCAGAAGCGGCAGGGTAATCATCCAGAACTGCTTAAAGCGTGAGGCGCCGTCAATATCGGCGGCTTCATAGAGGTCTTCAGGAATGGCCTTAAGACCGGCCAGAAACACCACCATGGCCGAGCCGAACTGCCACAGACGCAGCAACACGATCGAGAACATCGCCGTATCCGGCTCACCCAGCCAGTTGATACCACCGAACCCCAGCACGCCAAACGCCTGATTGATCAGGCCGTCACCGGCAAAAACAAAGCGCCAGACGACCGCAATGGCTACCGACCCCCCCAGAATGGACGGCAGATAAAAGGCGGTACGGAAAAACCCGATGCCCCTGAGCTTGAAGTTCAGAATAACGGCAATCAGCAAGGCAAAGGCCAGCTTCAACGGCACGGTGACAAAGACATAGAAAAACGTCACCCCCAGCGATTTCTGAAAGGTCGCATCACCTGCCATCTCGCCATAGTTGGCCAGACCCGTAAAGTTCGCCGCCCCCAGCTGATCCTGCAAACGCGCATCCGTCAGGCTGAGCACAAAGGAGGCGATAAACGGAAAGGCAGTGAACAGCAGGAAACCGATAATAAAGGGCGTGACATACATCGACCCTATCAGCTTGTTGTTATACATGCCCCGCCCCCACATCCGGAGCGGTGCGCAAAGGTTGCCCCAGCGCCAGGCCACCTGCATCAAACAGATGGGCGCGATCAAGATCGACCCTGAGACCAACTTCCTGATGGTTATGCAGTTCGGCCTCACCCGACAGCTTGATGATCACCGGATCATTGCCGAAATCTTTCAGCGCCACATAGGCAAAGGTCTCACCGCCCAGACGCTCAATCAGAACCACATGCCCCTTAAGGTGTGAGACCTCACCTTCGGCCACGACATGCAGATTTTCCGGCCTCAGGCCCAGACTGACCGTATCACCTGCGGTTGCCACAACACCCGTGCGCGGGATCTCAAGCGCCCGCTGAGGCGTCTCAAGCGTCACCGTTTCCGTTGCCGCCCCCGCCACCTTGACGGACAGAATATTCATGTTGGGTGAGCCGATAAAGCGCGCCACAAACAGATTAGCCGGACGGCGATAGAGCTCCATCGGTGACCCCACCTGCTCGATATGACCGGCATTGAGCACCACAATCTTGTCAGCCAGGGTCATGGCCTCAACCTGATCGTGGGTCACATAAACCGAGGTCGCGCCCAGCTTGGCATGAAGCCGGGCAATCTCAACTCGCATCTGGCCCCGCAGCGAGGCATCAAGGTTCGACAACGGCTCATCAAACAAAAAGACATCCGGCTGACGCACAATGGCGCGCC
This sequence comes from Asticcacaulis sp., assembly GCA_039206455.1. Taxonomy (GTDB): domain Bacteria; phylum Pseudomonadota; class Alphaproteobacteria; order Caulobacterales; family Caulobacteraceae; genus Asticcacaulis. The sequence goes on along the minus strand of JBCEBX010000384.1, from coordinate 7,319 downwards.
CAATAGCGACGCGCTGACGCTGGCCACCCGAAAGCGCCTTCGGACGACGCTTTAGCAACGGTGTCAATTGCAGAATTTCTGCGACCTCAGCCACCTTGGCATCCACCTCAGCACGGGGAAGCCCCTGAATTTTCAGCGCAAAAGCAATATTATCCGCCACCGTCATGTGCGGATAAAGCGCATAGGACTGAAAGACCATTGCCACGCCGCGCTTGGACGGATGCGCATAGGTGACGTCTTTGTTTGAGATATGAATGTCGCCCGAAGTCGGCGTATCAAGGCCCGCGATCAAACGCAGAAGCGTCGATTTCCCGCAGCCAGACGGCCCGACAAAGACAACCAGTTCGCCCTTTTTGACTTCCAAGGACACGCCTTTGATGACCTCATGGCCATTAAAGGACTTTTTGACGTCGGTGAGTTTGACACTATTGGTCACCACGTTTCCCCATTATGCTTTTTTGTTTTTTGTATTGTATCGACCTGTATAGGAAACCGGTGTCATTTTCAACCAGCTTCACAGGCAAACCTTCCTTTTCAACCACGAACATCATCACATTTTTCGTAATTTTCGTGATTGATCATAAAAAAAAGCGCGAGAGTTTCCTCTCGCACTTCTTTGTTCAGGTTGGGTACCCGCAAGCTTACAGTTTATAGGCCGCCTTAGGCAGATTATAGGTCAGATCCTTGATGGTTTCGGCCGCATCATCAATATCCAGACGATGCTCAACCACCAGACGCGCCAGGAAGTTGGCGTCGATACGACGGGCCACATCGTGACGGGCCGGGATCGACAGGAAGGCGCGGGTATCGTCATTGAAACCAACCGTATTATAGAAACCGGCGGTCTCCGTGACCTGTTCGCGGAAGCGGGTCATGCCTTCGGGGGAATCGTGGAACCACCATGAGGGGCCGAGTTTCAGGATCGGATAATGACCGGCCAACGGCGCCAGTTCACGCGCATAGGAGGTCTCATCGAGCGTAAACAGAATAACCGTCAGGTCTTTTTCATTACCAAAGGCATCCAGCAACGGCTTCAGTTCATTGACATAACCCGTGGCCATCGGGATATCGCAGCCCTTGTCACGACCATAGGTCTCAAAGATTTTCCGGTTGTGGTTACGGAAGGAACCGGGGTGAATCTGAACCGTGAACCCGTCATCAAGGCTCATGCGGGCCATTTCCGTCAGCATCTGGGCGCGGAACAACTCGGCATCGGCCGCCGTGAAATCACCCTTGATGATGCGGTTGAACAGAGCCTCGGCGTCCGCCGAGGACAGATTGGCCGTGCGGGCGGTCGGGTGGCCGTGGTCGGATGAGGTGCAGCCCAATGATTTAAAGAAGGCGCGGCGTACACGGTGCCCCTGAAGGTAGCCCTTCCACGTATAGACATCCTCGCCAGACAGGTCGGCAAAGACCTGCATCTTTTCGCGGAAATCTTCATGTTCGGCGTCGATCACCGGATCAGGACGATAGGCGGTGACCACACGGCCTTTCCAGCCCGAGTCACGGATTTTGACATGATGCTCGAGCGTATCG
>JBCEBX010000384.1:0-5773 GCA_039206455.1 Asticcacaulis sp. | reverse complement strand
ATCGATGTTGAAGCGCTCAAACAGGGCGCGCGGCTTGTAGGCGTCCGACGCCAGAAGCTCACCGATGCGATCAAAATAATGATCGGCTGTTTCGGCCGACAACTGCACGTCAAAGCCCATGATCTCGCCGAAGACATGGCTGGTCCACATGGCGGTCGGCGTGCCGCGGAACAGGTGCTGGTTAGAGGCAAACAGCTTCCACGCCTTACGGTGGTCAGCCTTTGAAGGCCCCGCCTTTGACGCAACCCCAATATCCTCAAGGTCATGGCCCTGCGAATAGAGCATCCGATAGATATAGTGATCAGGGCTGAGGAACAGTTCCGTGGCGCTGCCAAAATTTTCATTGTCGGCAAACCACTGCGGGTCGGTGTGACCGTGGGGCGACAGGATAGGATAGGCCTTGACCAGATCATAAAGCTCACGGGCCACGGCGCGCTGCGCCGGATCAGCCGCAAACAGACGGTCAGGGTTCAGTTTCAGTGGTTTGGACATAATCTATAACCGTTGTGTAAAAATTCAGGCACAGGCCAAACCATCGAGGGTTTTTATTTTCAACCTGCCGCTACATTCCCCGCCCATTAGGTAACCGGTGTCATGAATTTTGGCAACAGGTTTTTGTGAAACTATTTCAATCTGGCAGACTCAGGGCAATCCAGCGAACTCAGGGTTTGAATATAGTTTCCGCAGGGCCGGTGGAGTCGCGCACCGTCAGGCTGGCGCTCACAATGGTCGATGCCCGTCGCTCCGCCTCAGGATCAATCAGGGTTTCCGCCGCCGCACGCCCCATATCCCGAATGGGCAGACGCACCGTTGTCAAAGGCGGCTGCACCCGTCCGGCGGCTGGCGTATCGTCAAAACCGATCACGCTCAGATCATCGGGAATATGCAAGCCCAGCTGAAACGCCGCGCGATAGACGCCGATAGCCATTTCATCATTGCTGGCAAAGATCGCCGTGGGCCGGTCAGGCCGATCAAGCAGCTTAAGCCCCGCCTCAAGGCCCGACTCAAACGAATAGGCCCCTTCAACCTCAAGCGCCGGATCAATAGACAGGCCCTGTTTGCTCAGACCTTCATTAAACCCCTGACGCCGTTCGCGCGCCGACGCATAACCCGCAGGCCCGGTAACAAAACCGATCCGTTTATGTCCCAGGGCGAGCAAATGCTCCGCCGCCAGCATGCAGCCATGCCGGTCACGTGATACCACCTGCGGCGACAGGATCGGCGGATCATTCTCCGCCCCATGCATCGCCGTGACGCGCACATAGGGCACATCCAGATCCTCAAGCACCGCCAGAAGCGCACGATTTTCAGCAATCGGCGGCAGAAGGATCACCCCGGCCAGACGCTGCAATTCAACAAATTCCCTGATTTCCTCAAGAAAGTCGTCACTTTCCTTGTCACACGGGTGCACCACAAGCTCAAAGCCTGTGCCACGCATGCGATCAAGCGCACCGGACTGAATATTGACAATATACTGCGCGTTCGGATTGTCATAGATCAGACCGAAAAGGAACGACCGCCTGAAGGCCAGACCCCGCGCCTGAGGATCAGGTCGAAACCCTATGCGGGCAATGATGTCATTGACCTGTTCGCGCGTTTCATTACGCACACTCGGTGAGTTGTTAATGACCCGCGAAACGGTCTTTTTCGACACCCGCGCCAGACGCGCCACGTCATTGATGGTCGCCTTTTTGCGTCGCCGGATGAATTCCTCAACGGCATCTGCCGCCGTATCCACCACTGCCTGTGGCGTTTTTATACCCTGTGTGTTTTTTACAGACGCCATATTCCCGGCTTATAATTATAGATTGTGGATAAAGAAACGCGTCACCATATACAAACAAACCGAAAGGTAAATCCATAGCCCGTGACCTGTGGCGCGGTTGCGCCCACTGGAAACACCCGCTCACAAGGGTTCGGATTTATCAGACAGCGGACTTGCTTATACACCTCTTTTTGCGTTATGACACCGGTTTCCATAATAAAACATAATCTAACTGGAAACTTTTTCAGGAGCCCACCGAAGCCAATGCCACAGGACCCCACAATCTGCGCCACACCTGGCCCCCGCGATATAACACCGTCCGGGGTCAAACCCTATATGCGCGTTCATGCCAAAGACCATGTGGCGGTTGCCCTCGAAGCCTTAAGCGCTGGTACGGTCATTGATATAGGCGACCTGTCGGTGCCCCTGAAAACCGATATCCCCAAGGGCCATAAGATCGCGCTTTATGACCTGCCTGCCGGTCAGACGATCTTAAAGCTTGGGTTTGTTATCGGACGTCTGACGACACCGGTGGCAGCGGGTGAGCATATTCACAGCCATAATATGGAAACGACCTTAAGCGGCGTTGAGGATTACAGCTATCTGCCGCAACCCGCCGAAGGGCCGGGTTCACACCCTGACACGACGCACAGCTTCATGGGGTATCGCCGCCCCGATGGCCGCGTCGGCATCCGCAACGAAATCTGGATCATTTGCACGGTGGGCTGCGTCGCCCGCACCTCCGAGCGTCTGGCCAAGGTGGCCAATGAACGCTTCAAAGGCCGCGTCGATGGCGTCCATGCCCTGACCCACCCGCTTGGCTGCTCACAGCTTGGCGACGACCTCAGCCACACGCGCAAACTTCTCGCCTCGCTCGCGGCCCATCCCAATGCCGGTGGCGTGCTGATTGTGGGCCTCGGGTGCGAAAACAACCAGCTTACCCAACTGATTGCTGAGATTAGTGGCCGCGAACCGGATCGTCTCAAATATTTCGCCGCCCAGATGGTTGAGGATGAACACGAAGCCGGTCTTGAGGCACTGGAATCCCTTGTGGCCATTGCCGAAAACGACCGCCGCGAACCCTGCGCCCTGTCTGATCTGGCGATTGGCGTCAAATGCGGCGGCTCGGACGGCTTTTCCGGCCTGACCGCCAATCCGCTTGTGGGTCGGGTCGCCGACCACGTAGCCTTTGCCGGCGGCAAGGTCATCATGACCGAGATCCCCGAAGTCTTCGGTGCCGAACGGCTTTTGATGGCCCGCGCCAAAGATGCACAGATTTTCGAAGGCATTGTCGATGTCGTCAACGACTTCAAACAATACTTCATCGACCATAACCAGCCGGTATTTGAAAACCCGTCACCGGGCAACAAGGCGGGCGGTATCACCACCTTAGAGGAAAAATCCCTCGGCGCGGTGCAGAAGGCCGGTACCAGCCAGCTGACCGAAGTGTTGCGCTATGGCGAACGCGCCACACAATCGGGCCTGTCACTGCTTGAGGCCCCCGGTAATGACGCGGTGTCCTCAACGGCCCTCACCGCCGCCGGTGCGGTAATTGTCCTGTTCACCACCGGTCGCGGCACACCGCTCGGTTTTCCGGCCCCGACCCTGAAAATTGCTTCCAACACCGCCCTGGCTGAAAGGAAGCCGCACTGGATCGATTTCAATGCCGGTCAGGCGCTTGAGGGCCAGACACTTGATGAAACCGCCGACGGTCTGCTTGATCTGATCCTTAAGACCGCCTCTGGCCAGCTATCTAACAACGAAAAAAACGAAGAGCGCGAAATCGCGATCTGGAAAAACGGAGTAACCCTTTGAGCCGCCTGTCTTTTGCTACCCTTAATGCCCTGAATGCCGATGTCATCCGTCCGGCCTATGATCCCGCAGCCCTTAAGGTCGGCATTGTGCATTTCGGGCCGGGTGCGTTTCACCGCGCCCATCAGGCGGCATTTCTCGATGCGCTGGAGGCCAATGACCCGCGCTGGGGCATCTGCGGCGTATCCCTGCATTCCAAAGGCGTGCGCGACGCGCTTGAACCTCAGGACGGGCTATATACGCTGGCCATCTTGGATGCCGAAATCAAGTATCAGATCCTTGGCTCTATCCGCGAAGTTCTGGTTGGCCCCGAAGACATCGAAGCGGTGTTTGCCCGCTTGGTCCGCCCCGAAGTGCAGATCGTCACCTCAACCGTGACCGAAAAAGGCTATTGCCTGAACCCGCAATGGACGCTTGATCTCAGCCACCCTGACATCGTGCACGATCTGGCCAATCCCGCCACACCGAAATCCTTTATCGGCTATGTCGCCGAAGGCCTGAAGCGCCGTTATGCGGCAGGGCTTGCGCCCTTCGTCCTGATCCCGTGCGATAACCTGCCGAAAAACGGTGAACGGGTCAAAGCTGCCGTTGTGGCCTTTGTCGCCCAATCCGATGCCGCTCTGGCCTCAAAGATCGCGGCCGATCTGTCGTCGCCCTGCACCATGGTCGATTCCATCACCCCCGCGACCGACGACGCCCTGCGCGCCCGCGTAAAGGACGCCATCGGTCTTGAGGATACCTGGCCGATCCAGCGCGAAGCCTTTACCCAGTGGGTGATCGAGGAACACACCCACGACAACGGCCCTGACTGGCAAAGCGTCGGCGTTATCCTGACCGATAATGTGCCTGCCTATGAGCGCGCCAAGCTGCGTCTGCTTAACGGCCCGCACTCGACCATCGCCTATGCCGGTCTGCACAAGGGCTATGAGAGCGTGTCCGAAGCCATTGGCGATCCGGAACTGGAAACGCTCGCCCGTGACCTGATGATCAAAGACGTGGTGCCACTGCTTGAGGCCCCGAAAGGGCTTGATCTGGTGGCCTATAGCGAGGCCATTCTGGCGCGCTTCCGCAATCCGGCTATCCGCCACCTCCTGTCGCAAATTGCGTGGGACGGCTCGCAAAAACTGCCGATCCGCCTTCTGTCATCGCTGTCCGAAGCGCTGGAAAAAGGTCAGGACGTCAGCCGCTTCGGCGTGCCTCTGGCGGCATGGTTCCGCTTCATCCGCCAAAAGGCCGTATCCGGTGACACCCTCACCGATCCGCTGGCGGGTGACCTGATTGCGCTCGGCAAAACGCTTAAGGACGATGTGAGCGATGTCACCGCCTTCCTTAAGCTGCGCAGCGTCTTCCCTCAGGAACTGGCGGAAAACCCCGCCGTTATTTCGGCGCTCGAAAAGGCCTATAAAAATCTTCTGTCACGTGAAGCCGTCGGTTAATCCGGCGTCTTACGTCTAATAAACTATAAAAACTGTACAGGGAGCGTATCGATGACACTTAACAAGGGACTGAAAGTCCTCACAGCACTGGCTTGTCTGGGCTTACCCTTTGGGGCGATGGCCCAGACTACCAACCCCGATAAGGCACCCAGCGAGGCAAAGGGCCTCGACCGCGCCACCTTCGGCCATAAGGGCTGGGCTGACACAAAAGGCGGGGCCGGTGGTCGTATCCTTAAGGTCACCAACCTCAATGCCTCAGGCGCCGGTTCCTTCCGTGAAGCCGTCGAAGCCGAAGGCCCGCGCATCATCGTCTTCGAAGTCGGTGGTGTCATCGATCTTGAGAAATCCTCGATCTCCATCAAAAACCCTTATCTGACTATTGCGGGTCAGACCGCACCTGATCCGGGCATCACCTTCATCCGCGGCGAGTTCAATCTCTCGACCCATGACGTGATCATTCAGCATATCGCCGTGCGCCCCGGTCAGGCCGGTGAAACCGAACGCGGCAGCTGGTCGCCGGATGGCATCTCGGCGCGTGGCGTACATAATATCATCATCGACCATTCAAGCTTCTCATGGGCGGTTGATGAAAACCTCTCGGCCTCCGGTCAACGCTTTCAGGGTGAAACCGGCGACGAATGGCGTCGGGGCGCGGCCTATAAGGTTACCTTCAGCCACAACCTGATCTATGAGGGCCTGAAGGAATCGACCCACCCCAAGGGCGAACATTCCAAAGGCATGCTGATCCACGACAATACCG
>JBCEBX010000383.1:0-8922 GCA_039206455.1 Asticcacaulis sp. | reverse complement strand
CCCTATGACAATGTGCAGTGGGGCGCTGTGCTGAAATCGGTCAATGCGCTGGAGATGTACCGTCAGGAATATCACGCCATCAATTATCGCGATGTGACGCAATTCCTGTTATTTTCCAAACGCTTCCCGCGTTCGGTACATTTCAGCATCGACTATGCGTCTTCGGCCCTGTCCAATATCTGCTCTGGTATGCCTGCCAATAAGGCGCTCAGTGACATGTATGCGCTCAATCAGCGTTTCCTGCGCACGGACGCCACAAAAATTCTGGCGTCGGGTCTGCATGAGTTCATCGACAATCTGCAAGTCAGCCTGAATCAGGCCGATCAGTCGATCTATGAGACCTTTTTCATGCGGTAATTTTCGCCCTGATCTGCCACAGGATTGTCCCAATGCCTCGCTCTAATGGCGTCAATGACTAAATAATGCTATCAGGGCAGGTATGGGGTTGCGCGGTTTCATTCTGATATGGCTTGTGACTGGTCTGGGGGCGGTATCCGCTCAGGCCCAGACCAAGGCTGTGACTGATCCCGGCGACTATTACCAAATCCCTTTGAACCTGCCGGATAAGGCGGCCATCCGGCAGGTCATCCACAAAACCACCCAAATACGTCTGAACGATCAGACCGAGACCGCCACCTTCTCAGGTGAATATATCAGTCGCTTCACCGCAGATAAGGACGGATATCGCGTTACGAAAACAACCGTCTCCTCCAACCTGATACTTGAGGGGGATGTGACGGACGAAAAAAGCGACGACATGCAGAAACTGTCGGCCGCACTGACAGACGTCGGCGTCATAACCTATGTGGCCGATGCCAATCTGACGCCCTTGCGTATTGATGACTGGCCGCGTCTGAGGCGCGCTATAAAACAGTCCATGCGTAAGGCCGGACTGATGAAACAAAAGCAGGAAGCCGCTTTTGATGCCCTCTATGAACGCATAAGCCCTGAAGTCGCCTCCGAGCTGTTTCTGCCTGAGGACGGGTTGCTGGCTATACCCCGCAATCTGGGCTTAAGCCTTGAAAACCCCTATGTGCTGGAATCAAAAATTGAGCCCCCGTTTGGTGGCGAAGCCCTCAGGACGCGCGAAACGCTCAAACTGACCCGGTGGGATGAGGCGGGACAAAAAGCATACATCACCTATCAGTCAGGCCCCGCCAAGGCCGATCTTGAGGCCTATGCCTCGGCCATTCAGCCTGAACTGGATACGGCGGCGCGTCTGGATGCCGAGCAATATGGCTGGGCCTATAGGCCCGTCACCGAGGTGCAATTGGATATCAGCACACGCTGTAATTATGAAATGAGCCTGCAAACAGGATTGGTGCTCAGAGCCGCCTGCCTGTCTATCCGCGATATCCGTGTTGGCGATCAGATACAGTCACAACGTGAAAGCTGGTCGATGAGCGAAAGCTTTGAAAACCAATAATATATGACCATTTTCTGAATGGTTCGAATCTTGCAAAGCCTTGAATACGCGTCATTTTAACTCAGGCCATTCAGTTACATAAATGTTTTCGAATATCGAACGCTTCGGTAATAATATAGCCCTTATCTGTGAAAGCGGCCGAAGCTTATCATACGAGGCGCTGGCCAAAGAAGCCGATGAGTTGATGCAGCCGTTAGGGCTTCGCCCCTTACTGCTTGGCATAGAATGCGAAAACAACTGCGAGACACTCATTGCCTATATTGGGGCCCAGAGAGCGGGCCACGCTATTATACTTGCCGGTCCAGGCGGGTTTGATGAGACCTCAGCGCTTTTTATGCAATTTCGCCCCAACTACGTTTTCAAGCGGGACCAACTCAAACCCAGTCGCTTTATAAAAACAAATGATGCCCCCGTCGATTTACATCCTGATCTTGCCGTCCTGTTATCTACATCTGGCACAACCGGAAGCGCCAAACTGGTACGCCTCAGTAACGGAAACATTGCGGCTAATGCGGCCTCAATCGTCAATTATCTGGAACTATCTCAGGCTGACCGGGCTATAACCTGCCTGCCGATGCAATATTCTTATGGCTTGTCCGTAGTCAACTCACACCTTAGCTGTGGCGCAAGCCTGATACTGACAGACAAATCAGTCACGCACCCAGATTTTTGGCAATTGTTTGATACGCATCAGGCGACAAACTTTCAGGGTGTCCCCCATAGCTTTCAGCTTTTACAGCATTCTGATTTTGCGAACCGCAGACACGACAGTCTGCGGTTCTTCACACAGGCTGGCGGTAAATTGCCTGAGGCCCTGGCCATAAGCTTTGGAGAATATGCCCAGTCAAGACAGGTACGTTTTTATGTCATGTACGGACAAACCGAAGCAACCGCACGCATGGCGTGGCTCCCACCTGAGGACTTGCTAAAATACCCTGACCTTATCGGACGCGCCATACCTGATGGGGCATTCCACATTGAGAGCGATGGTGCCGCCGTTCCAGAGGGCCAGAGTGGCGAATTGATCTATCGTGGTCCGAATGTCATGATGGGCTATGCGCTTTCTCGGGAAGACCTGTCTCTGGGTAAGGTCACCCATGAATTGAAAACAGGCGACATCGCCGTAAAGACCGCTTCCGGCTATTATAAAATTATAGGTCGATCCAGTCGTTTCCTGAAGTTATTTGGCCTGAGGATTGGGCTGGATGAAGTGGAAGCGCGGATACGCAATATGGGACACGTCAATGCCGCGACAGGCTCAGATGAAAAGCTCATTATTGCGCTGGAAGGCAAGAGCGTACCTGCAGACATTATATGCTACCTTGAAAATGAACTTGGCCTGCCCGCGCATGTATATAGCCTCATCGTCCTTGACCACTTGCCGCGCACCTACAATGGCAAGATCGATTACGCATCTATAAAACACAGTTCAGATCATAAGACAGACTCGCGAACCCCCACATTGACTATGGAGGCGAAGGCTCTGTTCGGCAAAAAGGATTTTGATAGCCGCAAATCCTTCGTCGAGCTTGGTGGAGATTCTTTATCCTACGTTCATTTCGCATTGGCGATTGAGCAAAAATTGGGAAGGTTACCCAAGGATTGGGAACGCATACCGCTCGATAAGCTGGAAAAAATGGCGGCAACAACGCCTCAGGTTTCTTCGGTTCGTCATATACCTATTGACATTGTTTTACGCGCAGCGGCGATTATGATGGTTCTCATAAATCACGTTACGCTCAATAATATAGACGGCTCAGCCATGCTGTTACTGGCTTTAGCCGGGTATAGCTTCGGACGCTTTCAAATCCCTCAAATCGCTAACGGAAAAGGACTGCAGGTTCTCAGGTCCTTAGCCCTGAATGTGCTGCTTCCATATTATCTTACGCTCATTCCCATAGCTATACTGATGGGGCCGGACAATTTACCCAACCTGATGATGATGTATAATTTTGTACCCGATCACATCCGTTCTGAGCTTCCCATTACGCTGATTTATTTCTGGTACATCGAATCCTATATTATCATTATCGCATCGCTTACGATTGCCTTGTCTCTTACCCCTTTGCGTCATTTTTTAAAAACGCACGCATGGGTAATTCCCCTGATACTGTTTATTGCACTTGAGGTCGTACGCACCCTTAGCGAAGGGCATGGTGACCGCGGTATATTTAATCCAACCAGCCCCCTCATTGTAGGATCACGTTTCACCGCAGGATGGCTCCTGTTTTCCCTGCCAACCCAAAAATTACGTATATTGACGGCGTTTGCGCTTATTCCATATGTTGGCTTCCACCCTTTGAGTGCTTTCGAACATACCTGGTATATTCTGGCACCAGGGCTTGCATTACTGGTGCTGGTCAATTCAATAACCTTCAAAGGGCTATCTGCGCGTTACATAGCGCCGCTTATAACTATAGTCGCCGCAAGCAGCCTATATATCTATATGGAACAGTTCTACGTCATCAATATAGCCGAAAAATTAGGCACTCCTCTGACAATCCCCGTACAGATTGGCGCGGTGCTAGCCTGCCTTGCCGTGGGCATCTCCATTCAATTTACGCTGAATAAAATAAATGCTTTTTGGGCAAACAGGCGCTCTGGTGCCACTACCGGAGTCGCCGCAACCTGACGCGGTTGTATGGTCGCAAAGGTCGGTGTTTGCTGGGTTAAAAAGCGCCCGACTGGGCGTCGGCGACCGTTCGCCGCCCTCGCGGAGCAATGTCCTAATCGGATTTGAGAAAAAGCAAAAATCAGCGAAGAACCGCTTCGAGCTGATTTTTTCCTCATCGAACCGCGACAAAGTGCACTGAGCGCAGCGAAGGACTTTAGAGCGATTGGAAAAAATGGTGGACCCGACAGGGATTGAACCTGTGACCCCTACGATGTCAACGTAGTGCTCTCCCGCTGAGCTACGAGTCCACTTTTATCTTTGCGAGGCGCGCTGTATAGCCTTGGCGTTTAGCTTTAGCAAGCGCAAATGATCAGCTTTTCCCCAGAAAGCTTATGGCAGCTTAGGCCGCAATCAAGCGCTCAACCTCAGTAACGATTTCGCGCAGATGCACAGGCTTTTCCAGAACGGTCGCCTCAGGGGCCGCCTTCTGGGCGTTCACTGCCACAGCAGCAAAACCAGTGATGAACATGATTTTCAGACCCGGCTGGCGTTGCGAGGCGATTTTGGCCACTTCGATACCATCCGCGCCCGGCATGACAATGTCGGTCAGAAGCAGGTCAAATGGCCCCTGATCGAGCGCTTCAATCGCGCTGTCGCCATCGGCGCAACTGATTACGTCGTAGCCCGCCCGTTGCAGGGCGCGCGTCAGAAAGCTGCGGACGGAATCTTCGTCTTCTGCCAGAAGTATCTTGGTCATCTTTTTCCTTGCCCCCGATAGTATGCTACGGCGCAATCATATCGCCCCGTATGTAAATTAGGGATGAAGAGATCGCAAATTTGTCTTATCAAGCCTTTAATGCCCGATCCATCTCTTTCAGATAATCCGCAACCGGCGTCATCAGACCCTCCGGCCTTTGACATGCGCAACGCAGACGCGGCGGCGGCGGTGAATGGGCTGGTGTTTGCCGTACCGCATTCCGGTCGCTACCTGCCGCCCGATTTCCTGAAGGCGGCACGTTATGATGAAACCACCCTCCGATCGACCGAGGACGCCTTTGTTGATGAGCTGATGGGCTTTGACGCCCTGCCCCTGCCCTGTATTCGGGCGCGATACGGGCGGGCCTATGTTGATGTCAATCGCCATCCGCTGGAGCTTGATCCCCGCCTGATCAGCGATACCCTCCCCAGAGGTACGCTCAGCCACAGCCTGCGGGTCAAGGCCGGATACGGAGTCATCCCGCGCAGCCTTTCGGGCGGCAGGGATATCCACCTGCACCCCATTCGCTATGGCGAGGCCATCAGGCGTCTGCAAACCGTACACGCGCCTTATCATCGGGCCTTGCGGCAACTGATTGCCGATATCCGCTCAGCGCACACACAGGTACGGCTTATTGACTGGCATTCCATGCCGGCCTCATCCGTGGCGCAAAGCGGAGCCGACATTGTTCTGGGGGATCTGTTTGGCGAAAGCTGCCAGCCTGCCCTGACGCAATTTGTCAAAAAGCGCTTGCAGGATAGCGGGCTTAAGGTGGCACTCAACCAGCCCTTTGCCGGTGGCTATACGCTGGAGCATCACGCAGAACCGGGCAAAGGTATTGAGGCCTTACAGATCGAGATCAACCGCGCCCTCTATATGGATGAAGCGAGCCTTACGCCCCATCAGGGCTTTGAACGACTGCAAACCATTCTACGCAAGCTGATCAATGAGTTGAAAGACGGCGACCTGTAGTAAAGATAAAAAAAAGGCCGCGCATCTCGGCGCGGCCCAAGTCTACAGGGAGGAAACGCCCAGGAAGGGCATCGACGTAAAAACGTCGAACAAGTTGAATATAGTTTGCAGTGCACAAAAACTCAAGCAAGGATTACGCAAGACGTGATCACATATGGTAACAATAGCAGCCTGATCGCGCTGGATCGTGTGATTATTCGTGACAAAATAAGGCCATATTTAAAATGGTCATTTCAGGCACTCGCCATTTCACAAATGGTGCACCGCCACATTTACGGCTCTTTTTCGCCCCTGAGCACGCGCTCGTTGTCCTTGATTTCGTTTTCGTAGATCGGACGGGTATGGGTCGGATACGGATGCTCGGACAGGAGAATACGCATCTGACGCAGGCCACGCGACGCGCGCGACCGTGACTGACGCCAGACCAGAAGCGCGGTTGCACCGAGGCTGGCGGCAATCAATGCCCAGGGACCAAACAACCAGGCGGCGGCGGCCAGAGAATAGTAGTAGCCCCGCACCCCTTGCGAAAAATTCGACATGGCCGGTTCAATAATATCGGTGATTGCCTTACTGAAGGCTTCGGCGGTTTCCTCATCGACATTATCCGGCACCGCGCCCATGCAGGCCACACAATAGTTGGTCTGACGCAGCGCCCAGATGAAATCGAGCAAACCGCGCGACAGACAGACCATCACCAGAGCCAGCTTGGTCATCAGAAATTCGGACGAGGTGTCAATGCCCAGCGAATGCACGCTGTTATAGGACAGGTTACCGGTAAAGATCGCCCCGCCGACCGCCGCAATAAGGATCAGGTTGGCCGAGGCAAAGAAACTGGTCGAATTGACGCTGTGGCCGATCAGGTTGGAATCGTACATCTTGAAGCTGCGGATGACCATTTCCTTCATCCACGCCCGTCGCACAAAGGACATATCCCTGACCGGCACGCCGGAGGCTTTTGACGACAGCTTGAGGATGGGCTCATAGCCTATCCAGCAGAGCAGAAACACCAGAAGCGCTACAAAATCATACCAACTTCCGAACAGGGCAACGAACTTGTCCACAACCCGAATCTCCCATTATTTTCTGCCTGAGCCTAATCCAGCCCCATTAGATTATCCATGCATAAGCCGGAATTGTCCGGTTTAAAGCGCGGCTTGTCCATAATCCGTAACGAAATATGCCTTAAGGATCGGTATTAAGGACACTCTTCGCTTGTGCAAAAAGGGTTCACCCCTTAAAGACAAGCCAACTTTATTCCACCGAAACATCGAAGATTATAAAGAATATGAATATCGATAAAATCTCTGTTGGTCATAATGCACCGTGGGACATTAATGCCATTATCGAAATCCCTCAGGGGGGGATGCCGGTAAAGTATGAACTGGATAAGGATTCTGGGGCGCTGTTTGTTGACCGCTTCCTCTATACCTCCATGTTCTATCCAGGCAATTACGGCTTCATTCCCCACACCCTGGCGGATGATGGCGATCCCTGTGACGTGCTGGTGGTCGGGCCTGTGCCGGTTTATCCCGGCGTGGTGATCCGTTCGCGTCCGATCGGCGTGCTTTTGATGGAAGACGAAGCGGGCAAGGACGAAAAAATCCTCGCCGTGCCGGTCGATAAGCTGCACCCGTTCTACACCAATATCTCAAGCTATCGTCAGATGCCGACGATCCTGATCGAGCAGATCACCCACTTCTTTGCCCACTACAAAGATCTTGAAAAGGGCAAAACTACCAAGGTTCTGGGTTGGGGCGATCCGGAAGAAGCGGCGCAACTGATCCGTGAAGGTCAGGAACGTCTGGCGCAAAAAATCGGCTAAGGCCGGTTTAGTGTCTTGAATAAAAAAAGCCTTTCCATTTCGGAAAGGCTTTTTTTATGGCTTGGTCGGTGAGGCCACCCGCTCAGGCACATCACTCAGTTCATAGGCGACAAATTCAGCCGGTAACGGTGCCGCGACAGCAAGCACCTCATCTTCCGGCTCAGGGGTGACGTCGTGCGTGTCATCCTCTGCCTCAGGCTCCAGAAGACGGGAATCGAAGGCTTCTGTCTCAGCCTGAGGTGTGGGCGCATCCAGTTCAGCTGCCGGAGTCTCTGCCACGGGCGGAGCCTGTTCAAAGACATAGCCCAGCAGGACATCGAATTCGTCCCAGAATTGCTGACGATATTCATCAAGCTCCATCAGGATTTCGTGCTCGGCACCTGCCACCTCGACATAGCGGCCCAGCGGCAATTTACGGGCAAAAGCCTTCGAAGGCTGGCGCATGATCAGGCTGTCGTCACCGGAGCAGATGATGCTGACCGGCGTTTTGACCTTTTTGACCAGCTTACCCTTATCGCGGATCAGGGTCTCACCCAGCTTGAGGGCGAAATGCAGCCAGCCCCAAGTCGGCGAGCCGATCCCCAGATGCGGGCAGGCAAACAGTTGCTCACGCCACAGATTATAACGGCGCTCATCATGGGTTAGGGCATCATGTTCAAAGGTATGTTCAAACGGATCATCGAACAGTTCCGGCACATAGTCCGACGACAGGCCGTGGCGCACCTTCCAGTCGGTCTGGAAGGTCACCGCCCACAGGGAATGACGGCCGGTCTTGACCCTGAGCATCGGGTTAATGAAAATCGCCCCTGATATCCGCGCTTCCCCCTGTATCAGGGTTGCCAGATTGAGCGCCGCCCCCATCGAATGACCGATCATCAGCCAGGGCTTGGGCGCGCGATCTTCGAACGCATCCAGAAGGCGCTGATAGTCATCAAGATATTCAGAGTCCGACCGCGCATGGCCCTTAAGGCGATCGGGCATCAGGCGCGCCGACAGGCCCTGCCCGCGCCAGTCATGGACAACCACCGCAAAACCGCGCGCCAGCAGGTCGCCTATGACCTCATAATATTTTTCGACAGGTTCGGTCCGTCCCGGACTGACAAATACGGTGCCTCTGGCGGTGCCTTCAGGCTGCCAGAAGCCAAGCCGCAAGCGTAAACCGCCCGCCCCTCTGTACCATTCCCCGACACCGCCCGCAGGCGGGCGTGCTTCGGGGATGGCCATCAAAGGGGCCTGAGACGACAGGGCGGCGATACGGCTCACGAGACACTATCCAGGTTTTTTGAATTTCAACGTCATTCGGTCACTTTCACCGATTGATTCGTAGAGTG
>JBCEBX010000382.1:0-8938 GCA_039206455.1 Asticcacaulis sp. | reverse complement strand
TCCTTGCGGCGGCTTTGCTCCAGCTTATCGACCATGCCCTGAAGTTGTTCTTCGCCGCGGCGGCTCATCTCTTCCTGAAGCTTGACGGCGGTGATGTCCGTACCGGATACGACGCGCCCACCTTCGGCGGTGCGGCTTTCGGAGATTTGTATCCAGCGCCCGTCATTCAGTTCGGTTTCGACAATGCCTTCGCGATTATCAGCGGCGGGCTGGCTGCGGCGGATAGATATCTGCATGACCTGTTCGATCAGGTCGCGCGGTGTCCCCTGACGCAGGAAACGCTCATCAATGCTGAACGTCCGGCCAAAGGTGGCGTTCCACATCAGAAGACGGCCCTTGCGGTCCCACAGGACAAAGGCGTCGGATACGCTGTTGATGGCATCAGTCAGGCGGGTCTCGGCCCTCTGGGCACGGGACTGGGCCATGCGTTCGCGCGACACGTCAAGCGCAACACCGCTAAAGCGCGTAAAGCCGTTGGTGCCCCGACTGCCGGTCGCCTGACCGCGTGCGTCGATCCACAGGGCGCGACCCGTGTCGTTAGGTACGCGAAAAGAGACATCCAGTGCGCCGGTAGAGCGGGCCGTATGCAGCGCCTGACGGAACAGGTCGCGATGTTCCGGAGCAATGCGCGAGAGGATTTCTTCGGTGCTGGCCACGCCGCCCCCGCCCCAGCCGAACATGACGCCGGTGACATCGGACATATTGACCAGATCCTGCTCAAGGTCCCAGTCCCAGATGCCGCAATGCGCCGCTTCGACCGCCAGACGGTAGCGTTCTTCGTTTTCAATGTGCCTGCGTTTTGCCTGCGCGCTGCCGCGTCCTTGCAGATACAGGAGCCAGGCGCTGATCAGGCCAATGAGCAACGGCCCGCCGACCAGCAAACTGCCCTTGATCCAGCCGCTTAGGGGCGTGCTGATATGACCGGCGGGGACGGCCTGTAAGGTGGTAAAGCCCAGCATATCACCGGTGGCGCTGGCGACCCGCACGAACCCGCCTTCGGTCAATGCGCCCTGTGCGACTGTGCCGGAACCGGCATTATTATGGATTTGCTGAGGGCTGAGCGCCAGCGCCTTTTTGACATCCTGCCCGTTCAGGCGCTCATCTGAGGACAGGACGATGACGCCTTCGTTGTTCAGCAGGGCCGTCAGGCGCTCGCGGCCATTTTCCCCATTCATCAGTCGCGGAGACAGTCGGGCGACGATTTTCGGGCGACCGGGGCCGGGGGTAAGAACGGCATAGGCCTGAGGAGTCGGGGACAGGCGGGACGTGACTGGCACAAGGTCAAAGCTTTTGTCGGTTGCACTGGCGGCTTGTTGCAACAGAGGCTGGTCGTCGTCACCGGTGCGCACCAGAACTTCGCCGTCGGGGCGGATAATGGCCAGACCGGTGATGGCGCCATTGGATTGTTTGACGATGTTCTCTAAGGCCGTAAGGGTCTGGGTGGTGTCCGCACCCGTAGGAATCGTCTGCATTAGGCTGTGGAGAACGCTCAGGCGGCCATCGAGGCGCGCGGCATTAAGGCGGGCCTGTTGCAGGGTCTGCGTGTCTCGCAAGGCTTGATCGGTTGGCAGGTCACCCGAAAGTTTGGCTGAGGACAGGGTGACAATACACACGACCAGCAGACAGAGCGACAGGCCGCTGATACGCATCCAGGCGGGAATATTCGGCGCGATTTGCGTCAGAAGGCCAAAGCCGGAAGCCTTGTCACGCTCGGGGTTAAGTGTCTCCCGTAACGCTGCCGCATTTTCCCTGTGGTGTTTCATTACCGTTAAGAGGTCCCGGGCCGATTCGCGTTAATAAACAGGGTAAATGCTTCGTTAACCTAATGTCGAGATGTCTTAAGAATTAATGAATGCTGATCGCCAAATAAGCTGTGGATGCTGTGGGCGGACTATATGTCTCTTTTGTTTTTCCGCCGCTCGGGGCCGCTGTAATCAGCCTTCTGACGACGGCGACGATCCGGGCCGAAATAGTTGTCGGTCTTAATGAAGGGGCGTGGGTGTTCAATGATGGCGGTGATCTTGCGAAACAGTTCCAGCGCCGTTACCGGCTTGGTGCAGAACTCATTGACTCCGGCATCGCGGGCCTGAGTCACGCGTGAGCGTTCCGAATGGGCGGTCAGCATAATGACCGGCACGTAGCGGTTCGGGCTATCGGAAGAATTGCGCACCATATGCACGAATTCAACGCCATCAAGCACCTCCATCATGAAGTCGACAATGACGATATCGATGGAGTCGTTTTTCAGGCGTGAGAAGGCGTCCGAAGCGTCACGGGCTTCAAAAATAAAGACCGCACCAAACCCGCGCAGGATGGTTTTGACGATGTTGAGCATGTGACTGTTGTCGTCAACCACAAGAAATCTGACACGCTCAAGTCCCGCCACAGCGGCCACTCCTTAAAGTCTTTCAGGGCAATATATCCACAAGGGTTTGGTAAGCCGTTAACGGGTGTTGTCAACGGCTTGTGCGTCGGTCAGCCTCTCAGCGCTTTTTCGGTCAGTTCAGCGACATTTTTCGACAGGTTTTCGCTTCTGGCGATGCGTTCAAGGGCCGCCCGCATCAGATCGCCATAGGGGGGCGCATAGCGTTTATGGGCACTGAAGACGTCCACCAGACGCGCCGCCGTCATCGGATTGAAGCTATCGACGCTGAGGATCTGATTGACCACAAAGTCATAACCCCTGCCTGACGGGTGATGGAAGGTCGCGGGGTTATTGCTGGCGAAGGCCTGGACCACCGCACGCCAGCGGTTAGGGGTGCGGGCATCAAAGTCCGGATGGCTGATCAGCCGTTCAACCCGGTCAAGGGTTTCAGGGTGGGCGCAGGCCGCCTGAACGGCAAACCATTTGTCGATAACCAGCGGTTCTGTCTTTTCCATCTCATAGAAATGCGCCAGCGCCTGATCATAGGTTTCCCCATGAATATGGGTGAAGCCGTTCAGCGCCGCCATGGCATCGGTCATGTTGTGCGAGAGCTGATAATGGTATTGCAGACGCGCTTCCAGATGCGCCTGACGGTCTGCATCGGCCTGAGCATATCCGGCGAGTAACAGGTCAAGCAGGGCGTTGCGTAAGGCGCGACGGCCCGCCGATGCCGCGTCGGGGCTGAAAGGTTGCGGATTGTCCATGCGGTCGCCGGCGTCATCAAGGCTTTCGTACAGGGCAATCAGGTCGTCATAGAGGCTATGGGATAGAGACGATTTAAAGGATTTGCGGCGGCTATGGATGAATTGCGGATCGACCGGAGACATGGCCTGAGCCAGATCGGTTTCGGTCGGCAGGCCGATCATCAGGGCCTTGAAGGCCTGATCCAGTGTATCGTCCGTGAGGGTGGCGCGCAGGGCGGTGGCATAGGCGTTGGCGTCGCCCTGAGCATCAAGGATAAGGGTGCGGGCCAGTACCTGTGCGGCTTCCCAGCGGTTGAAGGGATCGCTGTCGCCTTTGAAGCGGGCGAACTTGTGGCTATTGGGCTCAGTCAGGCTAAGTTTAACCGGCGCCGAGAAATGACGCAGAGCGGAGATCACCGGCCGGGCGCTGACCTTTTCGAGCACGAGATCGGCCTTGTCGCCGGTCAGAACATAGAGATATTCCGTATGCGCAACGCCATCGACGGTGAAGCCTAATGGGGCACCGTTTTCGGTCAGGAGGCCGAGCTGCACCGGAAGGGGCAGGGCGGATTTTTGTGGCTGCGACGGTGTGGGCGCGGTGTGTTGCGTGAAGGTCAGGGTCAGGCGCTGATTTGCGGCATCGTAATGGGACTCTATGCTTAAGCTGGGAGTCCCTGCCTGCGTGTACCATTTGAGCCAGGGCGAGAAGTCTTCGCCGGTCACGACTTCGAAGCTTTTCAGGAAATCCTCAAGCGTTGCTGCGGTGCCGTCATTGGTCTCAAAGTAATGATCCAGCGCCTTACGGTAGGTCGCGGGGCCAACCACAGTTTTCAGCATGCCGACAATTTCAGCGCCTTTTTCATAGATGGTGGCGGTATAGAAATTGTCGATCTTGAAATAGGCTGACGGACGCACGGGATGGGCGAGGGGACCGGCATCTTCGGGGAATTGCCGCGCACGCAGCATCTTCACATCCTTGATACGGGCGACCGCCGTGCCACGCATATCGCCGGAAAAGCCCTGATCGCGGAAAACGGTCAGGCCTTCCTTGAGGCAAAGCTGGAACCAGTCACGGCAGGTGACGCGATTGCCTGACCAGTTATGGAAATATTCGTGGGCGATAACGCTTTCGATGCGCTCATAATCAAGGTCGGTGGCTGTGTCGGGATCGGCCAGCAGCAAGGAAGCGTTGAATATATTCAGGCCCTTGTTTTCCATGGCCCCAAAGTTGAAATCGCGCACGGCGACGATCATGAACAGGTCAAGGTCATATTCGCGGCCATAGGTGTCTTCGTCCCACTTCATCGAGCGTTTCAGCGCATCCATGGCATAGGTTGCGCGATCCTTCATGCCGGTATCGACATAGATTTTCAGATCAACCTTACGGCCTGAGGCGGTGGTGAAATCATCCTCAAGGACATCAAGCTCACCGGCCACCAGCGCAAACAGATAGGCAGGCTTAAAGAACGGGTCTTCCCACAGGGCATAGTGCTTGCCGTCGCTCAGATCACCGCTGTCGATGAGATTGCCGTTGGACAAAAGATGCGGGAAACCGGCCTTTGGTGCTTCGATGCGCACGGTATATTTCGACAGGACGTCGGGGCGGTCAGGGAAGTAGGTGATTTTGCGGAAGCCTTCGGCCTCGCACTGCGTACAGAAGCGGCCAGAGGACATATAAAGCCCCTCAAGAGTCTTATTGTCTTTCGGGTTGATCTCGACTTCGGTTTCCAGTGTGAACCGGTCAGGCACGTCCGAAAGCGTCAGGGTCTCCGGCGTGATGTCCGCCGTTTGTGGTGCGCCATCCAGCGTCAGAGATATCAGTTTCAGGCGCTCACCCAGCAGTACCAGAGGCGCGTCTTTGGCACCAATGCGTTCGATCTCAAGTCGTGCCGTGACGCGCGTGGCCTCAGGGATGAGGTCAAAGCTGAGATGCGTCTCAAGGATACGGAAATCCGGTGCCTTATAGTCGGAAAGACGGACGGGACGGGCAATATCTGTGCGCATGAAAATACAATCGGTCTGAAAGAAATAAAGGATTTTAGAATAGTGCGCATCCTGAAAGGCGCAATGCTTTTCGACATAGGATGTGCGGCTAAAAAAATGCACCAATGGGCAAGGTCAGGGCCGCCTCAGACCTGTCGCGCCGATTCCCGAACAATCAGACCAAAGGGCAGGGAGCGGGTGGTCTCAATCGGCTTGCCGTTTTCGTCTTCGGTGGCGCGATTAAGCAACAGGTCGGTTGCCGCATAGGCCATTTCCTCGACCGGTTGACGGATGGTGGTGACATGCGGCCAGACCAGAATAGCGCCGGGGACGTCATCGAAACCGACAACGGAAATGTCTTCGGGGATTCGCACACCAATCTGCTGGGCATAGGCCATCAGGCCAAACGCCATGTAGTCATTGGATGAGAAGATGGCCGTGGGACGCGGCGCACCCGCGGCAAACAGCGAACGGGCGGCATCAATGCCGGATTCATACGAGAAGAAGCCCTGCTTGACCCATTCGGCGCGGGGTTCAAGGTTATTCTCACGCAGCGCCTTGACGAAACCTTCGTAACGCAGGTGACTGGCACCATGTTCCGGGTGGCCGAGGATGAAGCCGATATCCCTGTGGCCCTGCGCAATCAGATGCAGGGTCATTTCATAGGCGGCGGTCACATCATCGATGCGCACGCTGGGGGAGCGGCCCGGATTGAGGAACGGCGATACCCGCACATAGGGTACACCCGCCGTTTCAATGGCGTGCAGGACAACGGCCATGTCGCATAGCGGCGGGGTCAGAATAACGCCATCCAGACGCACCGTGGCCAGCAGTGAAGAGATGGAGCGCTCAAGGTCCGGTGAATGGCTGTCCTGCGGTTCGATCAGCAGGTGGTGGTTATCTTCGCGGGCGCGGCGGATAACGCCACGCTGCATGGCATCGATATAATGCGGGACAGGGTTGTCGTAAAACAGGCCAATAAGGAAGCTGCGGGAACCGGCCAGCGACCGGGCCAGAAGGTTTGGCCGGTAATGCAGAAGTGTGGCGGCTTCCTGAACCTTTTGGCGGGTTTCCTCACGCACATTGGGTTCTTTGTTGATGACGCGCGACACCGTCTTGATCGACACACCCGCCAGACGTGCCACGTCATTGATGGTTGAGGTCGTTGTGCCACCGCCGCTCAAAGGGGCTTTTATCTGACTGGGCGGTTTCATGGACGGTAGGATTTGCCGTTATGTGTAAGTTATCAGATCGCACAATGGCCTAACCGCCGCTTTTGTCAATTGTCCGCTTGCGGACAGAGTGAAATCAAAAGCGACGGCAGGGGATTAGTATCAGGAGAACTTCTGGACGGCTTCGGCAGACAGGCGTGAAATTTCGGCCCAGTTGCCCTCTTTCATGGCTTTTTCGGGGGCAACCCACGAGCCGCCAACGCACAGGACGTTATCAAGCGCCAGGAAATCACCGGCGTTAGACAGGCTGATGCCGCCGGTCGGGCAGAACTTGGCCTGAGGCAGCGGCCCGCCAATACCTTTGAGGGCGCCAACGCCACCGGCGGGCACGGCAGGGAAGAATTTCAGATGGGTAAAGCCCCATTCCAACGCACGCATGACTTCGGATGAGGTGGCGACACCCGGCAGCAGCGGCAGGGAATCCTGCCTAGCCAGCGTCTTGGTCAGGCCCGGCGATACGGCGAATTTCGCACCAGCCTTGGCGGCTTTTTCAGCGTCCTTAGGGGTGATGACCGTACCGGCACCAACAATGGCATCAGGGCGTTCCTTGGCAATCAGGGCAATGGCGTCAAGCGCGCAATCAGTACGCAGGGTGATTTCCAGTACGCGAATACCGCCCGCCAGCAGCGCATCAGCCAGAGGCAGGGCCTGATCAAGCGACGGGATAACCATAACCGGCAACACAGGCCCAGTGGTCATGAACTTGGGGATATCGGGATGCGTGGTCATGGTGGTGTCCTTCAGTTTCATACTCCCCTGACGTGTCGGGGGAGGTGGATTTTGGCGTTAGCCAAAAGACGGAGGGGGTATTTCAGTCGATGAAGCAAGAAACCCCCTCTGTCACTGCGTGACATCTCCCCCGACACGTCAGGGGAGTATAAAGGAGGTCGTCTCTCCTAAGCGGTTATCTCCGCCTCAGTCAAGGCGTTTGCCGCCCCCACAAGTGCCGCGCATTTATGGGTGATGATGCGCGAGGGGATGGTTTCCACCAGCGCGGTCATTGGGGCCTTGGCCTCAAGACGGGCGCGGAAGCGTGATTCGTCAATGTGCGGGATCAGGCGCGGCGCAATGCCACCGGCAATGAAGATGCCTGAGGTTGCCCCCTGATAGAGCGCCAGATCACCGGCAACTGAAGCCAGAATATCGAGAAACACTTCAACCGTGTAACGTGAGCCTTGCGCGTCTTCGCCCTCAAGGTGGGTGATTTCGGCAGGGGTCAGGTTCAGGGTCGGCTCACCACGGGCGGTGGTAATGGCCTGATAGAGATTGACCAGACCGGGGCCGGACAACAGCATTTCAATGGTCACGCGGCCATATTTCTTACGCAGAATCTTGTGGATCTCGACTTCGAAATCATTAACCGGAGCCCATGAGGCGTGGCCGCTTTCGGTGGACAGGCAGTAGGGGCCAAACGCCCCGCCCACCAGCACCGATGCGCCGAAACCCGTACCTGCGCCCATAACGGCATGGACATTGCCCTTGCCACGGGTGACGGGGCCTATGGTTTTGCAGTCATTATTATTGAGATGCGGCAGGGAAAAAGCCAGTGCGGCATAGTCATTGAGAAGCCGCGCCTTACGGACACCCGTGCGGGCCTTAAGCTCGGCTTCGGTCACCAGCCAGTCCAGATTGGTGAACTTGATGGCCCCATCGACCACAGGCCCGGCAACGGCGCAGGCGGCGAAATCAAGCGACGGCTTGCCGCCGATCTCATTGAAATAGTCAGCGATCACCGCATAGAGATCGGGATAATCCTCGGTCTCATAGGATTTGAAGTGATCAAGGCCATAGGTGTCGCCCTTGCGCTCCGCGATGGCGAAGCGCGCATTGGTGCCGCCTATGTCGCCGACAAGGCCGCTGAATAGCTGAGAAGTGCCTGTAAACGTCGCTTGGTTGTCAATAACCGTCATTATACCTACCAGAAAACGGAGCCGCCTGTATCGGATGCCCCGACCAGACGCCTGAACGGTGCGAACAGCTCCCGCCCCAGACCGTCCGCTTCCGGAGGTCTCTGGGCAGCAGGTCGCGCCGCAAATTCCGCTTCATCACCTATGAAGCTCAGGTTCCCGTTTTCACAATCTACTCTTACCTTGTCTCCTGACCGTAGTTTTGAGATCGGTCCGCCGTCAACGGCTTCTGGAGTAAGGTGTATGGCGGCTGTAACCTTGCCCGAAGCCCCCGACATCCGACCATCGCTGACCAGAGCGACCTTGCGCCCCTGATCCAGCATGGCAGACAGTGAGGGAGTCAGGCTGTGCAACTCCGGCATGCCATTTGCTTTTGGCCCCTGAAAGCGGACAACGCAAATGAAATCGCCTTCCGGCAGGTTTCCGGCCTTAAAAGCGGCCAGAAAATCGTCCTGATCGTCAAATACCGCCGCCGGGCCTTCGATAAAGCGATGCTCAGGTTTGACGGCGGAAATCTTGGTGACCGCAGCCCCGAGATTCCCTTTCAGTTCACGCAATCCGCCTTCGGCTGAGAAGGGATTGGTAACCGGACGCAGGATGTTTTCATCAAGGCTTTGGGCGGGCGCATCGCGCCACACCAGTTCGCCATTGTTGAGGATCGGCTCTTTGCCGTAGGCGCTTAAGCCCTTGCCCCAGACGGTGGTGACA
>JBCEBX010000381.1:7677-8940 GCA_039206455.1 Asticcacaulis sp. | reverse complement strand
ACCGTCATCAGCTGTGAGATAACCGCCGTGGCCCCCAGCAGTACGGTCGCCACAAAGATCGGAAAGGCCGTGTTGAAGATATCCTGAGACAGATAACCGCCGAGATAGATCGACAGATGCTGGCGGAAGGCCTTGATGCGCAGCGTAGAGAACAGATCCCGGAACATGTTGACCGGAATATTGGCGGCGTTCTTCAGCGAGAAGGAGTCGTCC
Source organism: Asticcacaulis sp. (assembly GCA_039206455.1). GTDB lineage: Bacteria > Pseudomonadota > Alphaproteobacteria > Caulobacterales > Caulobacteraceae > Asticcacaulis. The sequence continues at coordinate 8,727 of JBCEBX010000381.1, read as the reverse complement.
TTATAATCCAGTTCGTCCTGCGTGTAGGGCCGCTCCCATGAGAAAATGACCACCAGAATAACCACCAGCGAGAACAGCACACCGAAGATGGTGGCCATGATCAGGAAGGTGCTCGGAGAATCCTCACCCCCCAGTTGCTGGATCAGGAAGGCAGGCAGATAGGAAGCCAGAATAGCCGAAGACTGCGCAATGATCATACGCGCACCGGCAAACTTGGCCTTCTCCTTGTAATCCTTGGTCATTTCCGCAGCCAGTGTTTCCCACGGAATGAGGAACATGGTGTACAGAAGCTCAAAGAAAATGAAGATAAACAGGTAATACCAGAAGCTCTGACCTGTGATGAACAGCAACGCGAAAGATGGCAGAAGCGGTATGGTGATCAGCAGGAATATCTTTCGCCGCCCGATCTTTCGACCGATCCAGGTATGGCGCAGATTGTCGGAAATATAGCCGATCAGCGGGCAGGTAATGGCCTCAAGCAGACGCGGCAGACCCAGGATCAAACCGGCCTCGACGGCACTCAGGTCACAGAAGGTGACGAAGAAATAAAACAGCCAGCCGGTGATGACGGCCTGAGCGCCCGCGCCCAGCATGTCACCGGAACCCCAGCCCCAGTAATTATACCACTTAGGTGTACGAACGGCAGATGGTGCCATCTTTAGTCTCTCCCGGCGGCCATTGTGCTTTGTTAGCGAGTAAACTCCCTGAGGTCGCCGTCAGGAAGTCCGGGTTAGTGCCAAAACGGATTTTCCCGCCCCTTTGGCAAGAGGCGGGAAAATCCGTCGTTTAGATGAAGCGGTACAGGAACTCACCCATGGTCAGAAGCGCCATGGCCTGACCAAAGGGCATAGAGGTCAGGGGGATGTCCTTATATTCCTGTATCGAATTAAATACCGGTGTGCCGAATGACACCTGCGTTAGTTCGCCTGCGTCATTGATATGGGCGCGGACGGCCTTGGCGCCCTTGATGCCGACGGCTTCATACTCTTTCGAGATGTAGCCCTTACGCACGGCCTTAAGGATACCATAGGCAAAGCCTGCCGAAGCGGC
>JBCEBX010000381.1:6514-7577 GCA_039206455.1 Asticcacaulis sp. | reverse complement strand
TCGGTCAGGTATTTGATGTGGATGAGGAACTGACGCTTGGCCTCTTCGACATAATGCGGACGATTGAGCAGCAGGCCGATCTTGGCCAGCGGCACAACCGACATCATCAGGGTGTCGTCCCACATCTGCTGATTATTGACGCTGTTATAGACGATGTGCTGGAAGCCACCTTCTTCGGTACGCGGCAGTTCGTTATAGACCCACTCCGCCCAGACATCGAGGTAAGGCAGATAGCGGCGGTCGCCGGTGCGCTCATAAAGATAGGCCAGAGTCAGGAACGGCGCGACCGTATTGATGTTGCGCGACGGCGACCCTTCGGCAAACCGGTCCTCGAACCAATTGATCATGATGTCCCAGGCTTTTTTATCGCCGGTCATCTCCCAGACCTTGTACATGCCATAAAGGCCAATGCCCTGCGTCCACTCAAAACCGTGCCAGGCCTTGGTATCGATGACACGGCCATCGGTCAGACGCAGCAGGAACTCACCCGAGGTGTCCTCGATATTGACCAGATTGTCGATCAGACCATCAATCGCGCTGAGGTAATCATTGCGGTCAGCCCCAAGCGCGGCTGACTGATGTTGCAACAGCGGATGAATGTTGAACGGATCGGTGGGCGTCAGGATCTGGTTCTTGGTGTTCACAGGCATAGTAAAATACTTCGCAGCAGGAGGACAGTTTAGCGTTGCAGATAACGTGAGGCGGGCATGATCTCAAGCTCCACACCGCCACGGGCGGTGCGCAGATTGACCAGTTCGACCGGCTCAAGCGCATTTTCCGGCTTGCCGTCAGTGGTGACAGCCAGCGCGATGGTGTTTTCGCCATTAGGGTTCAGAATCCCCGGCGGAATGACAAAGGTACGTTGCGGGCCGATGTGCGAGATGAACTGGCCCATGTTCCAGCCGTTGACGAAGATCAAAACGCGGGTGTCACGATCCGAGCGCGGCTTGGTGGTATCACCAAAGGCCAGACCCAGCTGAATGTCGTGATCCTTCGGCAGATCAAGATCAAAGGTCGTGCGCAACCAGTAGGTACCGGCCTGAGGCGGGGCATCGGTGGTCTT
>JBCEBX010000381.1:2584-6414 GCA_039206455.1 Asticcacaulis sp. | reverse complement strand
GCGATGACATATTCACCGGCCTTTTCGACCGGCAGGGTCAGCTTCACGCTGTCGGTGGTTTCCGGGAAGGAGCGGCCGGTGTCCATTTCGTCCATGCCGACATATTTGCCGTCGAACCACACCTGCACCATACCTGCGCCACCGGCACCGTAGAACAGCTCAAGCTGGTTGTTCTTCGGATCGGTGATGTTGACGCGGCCGCGATACCAGACGTCACCGTGGTGATAGCCGTAATCGCTCATCGACAGGGTCGGCTGACCGCGTTCTGGCATGGTCCAGGTCTGGGCGGCAGACGGACGGGCATCCGCCTTGATCCAGCCTGAATCATCAAACGCCGGATTGGCCTCAAGCGAATCGAAGCGGCGTGTCCAGTTCAGATCGGCCAGCTTCGGCAGGGTGATGGTCTCTGGGCCCTTGACCGCATTGGTCTTGTAGCTGCCGTCGGATTGCGGCGTCAGGGTCAGGGCTTCACCGTTAAAGGTGGCGCTTTGCAGGGCCGCAGGGGCCCAGATTTCAAAGGCGCTGTCTTCGGTCGTATCGCCGGTCAGGGCTAGAGCGCCGCCGTCGATCTTGGCGGTACGCACAAGCGCAGGGGTGTGCTGAAGCACGGCACCGGCTTCGGTGTCCTGACGCCAGAAATGCCAGCTTGTCTGTTCATCAGCGAGCAACAGAAGCATCGGCGCACGTCCGCCACCGGTGACCAGTACGCGGGCCAGACCTTCGTGCTTGTAGTTCAGGCGCAGATCACCCTTACGGGCATCAAAGCGCGAAGACACCTTGCCCGACAGCACGGTCACTTTCGGTGCCGAGCTATAGCGCAGGACGGTTTCACCGTCTTCACCGGTGCGGCCGTGCAGCAGCACCACATCGCGCTCACCGTGCTGGAAGTGCGTCTGGATTTCCGAGTTGGAATAGACCAGATGCTGACGCTCCATGGCATATGAGGCCAGCAGCATCTTGGCGTCCTGACCGTTGACGCGCACCGGAATCGTATAGGTACCGTCTTTGGTCGTCAGTTCAAACGTGCCGCGATCATCCGTCACCGCATTTGACGGATTATGCACGGCAAACAGGATGTGGGTGCCAAGCGTCGGATTGATGTTGTGATAGACCTGAAGCTTGTCATTGGACGGCTTAAGGATCGGGCCCTTGTCCATTTCGCCAAGCGCTTTTTCAGCCGCCTGAACGAACATACCCTGTTGCTTGAGGGCGTAGGCTTTGTCACGCAGGCCGCGATCTTCGGAAATCGCCGCGCCATAGTCATAGGATGTATAGACCACAGGTCCGGCCAGCCAGCCCCATGAGGTGCCACCAAAAGTCATATAGGCGTTATGGATAGTGATGCGGTTGATCAGGTTGGTGCCATAAAACACGCGCTGATAGCCGACGCCCTGACGCTTTGAGGTACATTCATAGGTACCGTTCGAACCCCAGTAATCGAACCAGCCGCCGCCCAGTTCGGCGGCAAAGCCCGGTGTGTTGGGCGAAGACAGCGAACCGACCTTCGGGATGTTCTTGCCATAGATACCCCAGTCAGGGGCGATATTCGGTGTGCCGGGCTGGGCATGAACGTCACAGACGCCGCCGGGATAGCCGTCAAAGGCATATAGATCGGTCGGCCCGGGGTTGGCCCAGGGCGCTGTCGAATTTTTCGGCGTCCAGTCAGGCAGACGGCCGGCCGCATTATGGAAGAACGGCACCGTGATGCCATCTTCACGCGCCTTGACCGCCAGATGCTCCATCTGACGCACATGCTTCGGCTCAACCTTGCCGAGTTCGTTCTCAAGCTGATAGGCGATGACCGTGCCGCCGCCGGTCGTCAGCTGATGACGGGCGATGATCGGGTTGATCTGGCTCATCCACTCATCGGTGGCCGCCAGATAGAGCGGGTCATCGGTACGGGCTTCGGCGCGCTGACGGCGCATCCAGCCGGGATAGCCGCCACCGGTCAGTTCGGCGTTCACATAGGGGCCGGTACGGGCAATGACATACATGCCTTCTTCGGCAGCGATTTCCAGCGCACGCTCGACGTTACGCACGTTCGAGAAATCATAGACGCCCGGAGACGGCGAATGGTAACCCCAGTCAAAATAGAAGGCGACGCCGTTAAAGCCTGAAGCTTTCATCTTCTGGATGACATCGCGCCACAGAGATGGGTTAGGCAGGCGGAAGGGGTGAATTTCACCCGACCAGACGACGATACGTTCACCATCAACCATCAGGGAGTGTTCATCCCATGTGATGGTCTTGGGCGTGCCGGTGGGCTTGGTGACTTCGTCATAGACCTTGCGATCTTCGGACAGGACGGTGAAGTGGCGCACCGAACCGGATACGCCGCCGATTTCCTTCTTCGGGGTCCAGGTCTTGAAGCCGTCATGGCTGTCGGAATACCAGTAGTGTTTGGTCATGTAGTCATCGAAATAGATGCGCCACCCGCCATCGGGAAGGCGGACAAGCGCCTGACCTTCGGAGGGGCCACCCCAACCGGCCCAGTCGCCGGTCTTTTCCAGTTTCCACGGCCCCGTGAGGGATTTGGTGGTCGCCAGTTCGATGAACTTGGTCGTCTCGTTTTTCGTAAAGGCGGTATAGCCGCTGCCGTCTTCGTTAGCGATGACGAAGGTGTCGATATAGTTGCCCTGAAGACCCTGCATCGGGATCGGGTCGGACCACTGCGTCAGATCGGCATTAGCCTCGATAATATAGGCGCCAAACGGGCCTTCGGTGCCATTGGCGGAAAGCGACACGATCACTTTCAGAGAGCCGTCTTTGTCACGGAACCATTCCGGCGCCCAGACGTTTTTCACGCCCGAAAGCTTTACCGGTACATGCTGGACAAATTCCCAGTCTTTCAGGTTCTTTGACTTGAGAACCCCGAAATCGCTGCCGTTCCAGTCGGTCGTATAGACGACGTAATAATAGCCATCGGTGTGACGGATGATCGACGGATCACGCAGCAAGCGTTCTTCGGGCTGGAAGGCCTCTGAGCGCAAAGTGTTAAAATTGACGCCGTCATTAGAGGCAAAAAGGCTCAGGGTGTTCTGGGAGGATGCCAGAAAGCTGGTCATAATAAAGACCGGCCCGTCTTTTTCAGCCGTTGCGCCCAGATTGACCCGGCTGACCTTGCCTGACGCCGCAGCGGTGGCTGCCTGCGTATTATAAGGCGCGGTGTCCGAGGCCTGTGGAATGCCCAGTTCCTGAGCCGCCGCCTGACCGCCCATACCTATCAAGGCTGCCATCAGCACGGCACGTGAGGTTTGAGACTTTACAATTCGCGACAAGGTCACGCTCTTTGGGCGCGTGGCAAAGTAGATCATAAATTCGGTCTTCCTTCAGGGAGTTCCCAGTAACTGGCTTTTATCTGCCCATGCGGACAGGCGGGGCCGTGCAGGCCAGCCCCCGTTTGGGCGCTAAGATGACATTGACTAATGCGCATATCAATGAAAAAATATCAAAAACGAGCATAAAAGGGACTGATGTGCGCACGAAAAGCGGCGATATGATCAAAATCAATCAGACAAATTGGCGGAAAACAACATGCGCCGCAATAGCCCTGATCGGGCTTCTGGGTGCGCCCTTACCGGCACTGGCTGAGACGGCACAAAATGACCGGAATAATATGACGCAGACCTATGTCTTTACCGCTGATGGCGCAGTCAAAAAGGCGCTCCCGCTCGGTGTCATCCCTGTCCGTACAGCCGAGCCATGGAATGAAACCGCCGGTTACGGTTTCACCAGCCAGAAAAATGGCAATGAGCAGGCCTTTTCGGTGCGTGTGCCCGAAGGCGATTATCGGGTGCGCATTGAACTGGACTCAGGCAATCGCGCCAGCC
>JBCEBX010000381.1:0-2574 GCA_039206455.1 Asticcacaulis sp. | reverse complement strand
ACCAGTTTGTGGTCCGAAGACCGCCGCCTGATGTTGCCGCCGGTCGTGCTTAAACGCTCGGAAAAGCGCACGGTCGAATTTATCGCCAATGTCCGCACCCCTTATCTGGACGGTAAATCCGAGCAGGACATCAATGCCCCCAAGGTCGGCCTGCGCGGCGATGAAAACATCAGCCGCAACTGGGACAATCTTCTGACCATCAGCGCCTCGGGGCCTGACATCGCCCATGTGCGTTCGATCACCCTTGAGGCCGTACAACCGCGTCGGGTGTTTCTGGCGGGTGATTCGACCGTCAGCGATCAGGGCGGAGTCGACTATGCCTCGTGGGGGCAGATGCTGCCGCGTTTCCTGAGTAACGATGTTTCGGTGGCCAATCATGCCCGTTCGGGCGAGACCATGAAATCCTTCGTCACCTCCCTGCGCTGGGACAAGCTGCTCAGTCAGGTGCGTGAGGGTGATATCGTCCTGATACAATTTGCGCATAATGATCAGAAAAAGCAGTGGCCCCGCACCTATGTCAGCGCCGAAGCCGGTTATCCGGCCTGGCTCAGGGCCTTTACCGCCGACGCTCAGACGCGTGGGGCCAAGGTGGTACTGATCACCCCTGTGGCGCGCCGCTTCTTTAAGGACGGTAAGATTGAGAATACACACGGCCAGTATGATCAGGCGGTGCGCAATGTCGCCGCTGAGCTTAAGCTGCCGCTCGTTGATCTGACGCAACAGACCACCACCTTCTATGAGGCGCTTGGCCCGGACATCAGCCCTCTGGCCTTTGGTCAGAACGGGGCGGACAAGACACACCATAATGCCTATGGCGCGTGGGTTATTGCCAACTACGTCGCCACCGTCATCACCGATCCGGCGGCGGGTCTTGATCTTAAGCCTGCGCCTGATTTTGTGGCCTTTGATCCGGCAAAACCCGCCGATCCGCGTAACTATGAACTGAAACCCACCGACTGGCCGCTGATGCGCGAAGTCGTCACTGCCGTCTCTGGTAACTAAGGAAACGCACCATGACCCTGCAAACCCACGCCTTCAAGATGCAGCTTAAACCGGGCTTTGAGGCCGAGTATCAGAAACGCCATGATGAAATCTGGCCGGAGCTGTCCGACCTTTTGCATCAGGCGGGCGTGTCCGACTATTCGATTTTTCTCGATACGGAAACCCTGACCCTGTTCGGTGTTCTGAAACGCACGTCTGACCACACCATGGCCGATCTGCCGAACCATCCGGTGATGAAAAAATGGTGGGCCTATATGGCCGACATCATGGATTCCAATCCGGATAATTCACCGGTGGTCACCGACCTCAAGCCCGTGTTCCATATGGCTTGAGGACGGGCCGCGCGAAGCCCTGCTTTCTCCTCCCTCCTGCTTCGCGGGAGGGTGGCGCTTTGCGTTAGCAAAGTGACGGGAGGGCCTCTTTCTACCCCTCCGCCGTCGCTACGCTCAGGCCGCAAAGCCGTGAGAAGGGGGCCTCACCCCGCTATGGCATCCGCGACCCGTTGCACGGCGGCCTTGACCTTGGATTCATCATCGCCCTCGGCCATGACGCGGATCAGGGGTTCGGTGCCTGATGGCCGCACCAGAACGCGGCCTTCGCCTTTCAGCAGTTCTTCAGCCTCAGCAATCGCCGCCTGAACGGCTTCTGATTTCAGTGGGCTTTCACCGCTGAAACGCACGTTCTTCAGCAATTGCGGTACGGGCTTGAACTGGTGCGCCAGTTCGCTGACCGGCTTTCCCGATTCCACGCGCACCGCCAGCACCTGAAGCGCGGCCATAAGCCCGTCACCGGTCGTCGCATGATCGCGCATGATGACATGGCCGGACTGTTCGCCCCCCAGATTGAAGCCGCCCTCTCGCATACGTTCCATGACATAGCGGTCACCGACCTTGGTGCGCTCAAGGCTTAAGCCCTTAGATTGCATCAGGCGCTCAAAGCCAAGATTGGACATGACTGTCGCCACAACCCCGCCGCCCTTAAGCTGGCCTTTGGATGCCCAGTGAGAGGCAATAATGGCCATGATCTGATCGCCATCGACGATCTGGCCCTTTTCATCGCAGACCACAACGCGGTCGGCATCGCCATCGAGCGCGATCCCGATATCGGCGCGCAGTTCCTTGACCTTTTCGACCATGGCATGCGGATGGGTCGAGCCGCATTCGTCATTAATATTCACGCCGTCCGGGTTGACGCCGATGGAAAACACCTCGGCCCCCAGTTCATAAAGCGCCGTCGGCGCGACCTTATAGGCGGCCCCATTGGCGCAATCGATGACGATGCGCAAGCCCTTGAGGCGCAGGTCGCGCGGGAAGGTCGCCTTGGCGATTTCGACATAGCGCCACTGGGCGTCATCGACACGCTGCACGCGCCCGAGCTTGTGCGGATCGGCAACCCCTTCAAGGATGTTGCCGTCCATGCGCGCTTCGATCTCAAGCTCAACCTCGTCCGACAGCTTATAGCCGTCCGGCCCGAACAGCTTGATGCCATTATCGGCGAATCCGTTATGTGAGGCGGAGATCATTACCCCCAGATCGGCGCGCATCGAACGCGTCATCAGGGCGACGCCGGGTG
>JBCEBX010000380.1:0-8988 GCA_039206455.1 Asticcacaulis sp. | reverse complement strand
CTATAGGCGTCACCTTATCGAGTTTAAAGCCCGATTGCGTCAAAATCTGAGCGTCGCGGGCAAAGGTTTGCGGATTACAACTGACGCCTATCACCTTGCTGACCTTTGACTGCGCCAGTTCACGGGCCTGCGCCTCGGCACCGGCACGCGGGGGATCGAACACCACCGCATCAAATACCGACAGCTCTTCCCTCACCAGCGGACGCCGGAACAGGTCACGCGTCTCCGCCCGAATGGGCTTGAGGCCCGGCGCACGACCAATCGCCGCCTTAAGCGCACTCACCGCCCCACCCGCGCCGTCAACGGCATAGACACTGGCGATTTCAGCCATCGGGAAGGTAAAGGCCCCCGCCCCGCAGAACAGATCAGCGACGTTTTTACAGCCTGCAATCGCCTCTTTCACAAGCCCGACCATATCCGCTTCAGATTTGGCAGAAGCCTGTAAAAACGAAGCGGGCGGCAGATCGACCAGAGCGCGGCCAAAACGCACGCTCGGCAAACGGCTCTGATAGAGGATTTCCTCAGACAGGGTAATGCGCGCAATATCGTGTTCGCCCGCGATCATAGCGATCTGCATACGGGCATCAGCACTTAAGCCGCCGCTCTTGCTGCGCTCTACTCCCCTGATGTCGATATCCAGTCCCGTCTGCGACAGGGTCACCTGAAGGATCGGTGCCGATTTCGGATGCTCAAACAGCACCGACGCAATCTCAGACAGATAGGGTATGGCCCTGATCAGCGCCGGATCGGCCACAGGGCATTCCTCAATGCGCATCTGTTCCCAGGACCTGCGCATCTTGAACCCCAGTTCGGTGCGCCCCTTTATCTTTTTGGCATGAAGCCCGACACGGCGACGCGTCTCAGGCGGTGTCGTCAGGATTGGCCCGAATTCAGTCTCTAAGCCAGCCTTTTCAAGGACAGATATAACCATATCGCGCTTCCACGCGCTGTAAGGGGTCATCTCCCAGTGCTGCAAGGCACAGCCACCGCAGACACTGAAATGCTTACAGGGTGGCTCTACCCGCTCAGGGCTGAAGCTTAAAACCTCAAGCAGACGGGCCTGATTGTCCTTACCCGTGGCAAGGCGCACCTGTTCATCCGGTAAGGTTAAGGGCACAAACAGGCCCTCAGGCGTAATACCATCGCCCTGAAAGCCTACGCGCGTGATTGTGCTGACCTGTTCACCCATAACCTGTGCCTTTAAAAACCAGCGCTGTCATAAGGTCAAAGCCGCGCCGGAACCAAGCCCTAATTCCCGTTTCATCCGCTTTTCTAAAAAAAATGCCCGATGAACGAAGATGAACGAACATCTCAAGTGCCGTTCAGGTTCGCCCCCTTATAAAGGGTCTCATCAACGGCCCCACAGACGAAAGTCCCCCGGACAAAAGTCTTTAAGGCCAGAAATGAAGGAATTAGATCATGTTCAAGACCAGCAAAACCCAAAAGATTATCATGTCGGCATTGGCGTCTGGCATGATCCTCAGCGCAGGTCTGGCCGGTACGGCCTCTGCCCGCGACTATCGTCATTATGACAACCGCTATGAAACCTGCGGCGACCGCAAGAGCACCAACAAGACCAACGGTGCGATCATCGGCGGTCTGGCCGGTGCGGCTCTGGGTAACGGCGTCGCCGCTGACAATGCCAAGACCGAAGGCATGGTCTTAGGCGCGGTTCTGGGGGCGGTTGTCGGCTCTAAGGTCGGTAAGGACAATACGACCTGCGCCAATACCCGCTACTACAGCAATGACCGCCACTATGACCGCCGCGATAACCGCCGTTATGACAACCGTCGTCATGACCGCTACGACCGCTACGGTCGCCGTTACTAAACTCTTTATTACGGATGGATCCAACTCCCCCGCGTCACCCCACGACGCGGGGATTTTTTTCATCCTTCCCCGTTCACGGGGAAGGTGGATTTTTGCCTCAGGCAAAAAGACAGAAGGGGGAGCGGCGGTTCCATTCTAACGCCTCCGTCATCAAAAAAGGCTCCGGCAAACGGGTGCAGGGGCAATGCCCCTGCTAACTACCTTTTTTCTGGTTCCACGCCAGAACGCGCGACGCCCAATAGTTCAGGATACCGATCAGGAAGGCCGGAATAACGCCCGCCAGAATGAACTCGACCTGCGCGGATTTAAGCAAAATGCCGATCCACCAGTTCAGGATCGCCCCCGGCGTACAGACCAGACAGAAGATAATCAGCCCCTTAAGGATCGGACCAATACCTTTCAGGCGATGATCACGGAACGTCAGGCTGTTATTGAGAAAGAAATTCCACACCATGGCCAGACCAATGGCCACAATCTGGGCATGACCAAACTCCGCCACGGTCGAATATCCGATCAGCTTGAAGAAAGTCAGGATCAGCGCGCTGACAACGACACCCGACATACCGACGGCGGCAAACAGCACAAAGCGTGCCGGAAGCAACCCGCCGGTACCTTTTTCGACCAGCAGCGCCCCCAAATCGAGGATGACGCGCAGGTCGAGCTTTGATTCGCCGCCCTGACGCTGACGCAGCGCCGCCTTGACCTCAGCGAAACGCGGCTTGACCTTGGTCGACGCCACCAGATCGACCAGAATTTTGAACCCCACCCCAGTAAGATTGGGCCGCGCCGTCTCGTACCAGTCGCGCGTCATCATAAAACAGCCGCTCATAGGGTCAGACAGCGGCGCTTTCAGCACCAGATGCGTCGCCTTTGTGGCCAGACGCGAGGCAATATCACGCCCGAAACTTAAGCCCGTGTCGGATTTTCCCAGATAACGCGACACGCACACCAGATCCTTGTCGCCCTTAAGGATAATGTCCGCCAGCTGCCGAATCGCCTGAGGGTCATGTTGCCCGTCGCCATCCATGATGCCCAGGATTCGGCCATGCGCGACTTCCCAGCCCTTGATGGCCGCAGACGACAGACCGCGCTCACCGACCCGCACCTGAAGGCGCACACGCGGATTTTCCTCGGCCACCCGCAGCACTTCAGCCTGCGTATTATCCGAAGAATCATCATCTACGACGACGATTTCGTAATCAATCCCTGTAAGGGTATCACAAATTTCATTGACAACACTGGCAATGGCGGCGCCCTCATTGAGGGTGCAAATGATCAGACTAAGATCGGGAGAGTAACGCGTTGACAAGAAAAACTCCTGAATTCCCCCATCGCTTAGTTCAGGACTGGAGGGTATGTGTAAAAAGTTTGCCGATTACCTGATCCGGCGTGCCGCACTTAATTTCACCGTTTGCCAGATTACCCCATACAAACGCGACCACACCGAAGGCTCCCAGCGATGCCTAAGGCGGCTTAGCGACTGTTTACGCGATCTATGGCCAATATCAGAGTCAAATTCAGGTCTCTGCCTAACCGGAGCCGGTAACATCCCGTAGATATTAAAGTTCCGTCGCCAGCCATACCTGATCTCCATATCAATCGGGCACAATCTTTTGTCGGGTCTAAGAAATTTTTCGGCCCCTGCTGCCGAAATTATATAGCCCGCCGTATTAACTGGCAAACGGCTATAGGCTACCAGTGTCCTCCCCCCCGAAGGCAATGTGACCACGGGATAGGTTCTGTTTTTTACAACCGAACTCAGGTGAATATAGTCCCATCCCAAAGGCGCCGAGGCTACCGCTTCGCACAACAGAGGCACAATGCCCGCCTCTATACTTATGTCATCCTCCAGAATGAGCGCATAAGGCCATCCGCGTTCCAGCATCAACCGCATACAACTCAGGTGCGACATATAACATCCCACCTCACCGTCTGTCAGATGTTCCGCAAATACATCCCCATTGACTGATCGGGCCATCCCCTTGCCTCTGACCGCATTAAACCGCTCAAATGTGAGCTTCGCAGCTTCAGCTTGCTGCGAGACATAGGCCAGGCGATCAACCGATGTGTCAAGATTGATCAAAAAACAGGGAAAGACAGCGGACATATTCAGAGCTTATCCTTCAGCAATTTACGGGCGGTTCCGCTAAAACAGGCCTCATATAGCCTGAAAGATGGCTCAACAATTCTCTGGTCGACGATATTTTCCGACATAGGCATTCAAGAGAGCATAAGGATAAATAAAAGGCGTCATTATCACAGGACACCATGCCTTTAACAGCGTCAAAGCGATATAATCACCGACGCTTAGCCTGCCACCGGCTCCGGTGCCTTAGCGGCCGCCTGTTTGGCAGCGGCGTCATCTTTCTGGCGGAACCTGACCTTCATGCTGGTGACCCAACCGGCAAAGCTGTCGCTCTGGCTCGCGGCCAGCGAAAAGTCTTTCACATCCAGCGGCCCATTATCCATCCCCGCCAGAGCCACCCGAATGGCATCGCGGTTTTGGGCTTTTTCGGCATAGGGCCCGTAACGCGTCGACAGGCGCGTCAGACCGGCCTGATCTTCGGCCAGACTATAGGCCACTCCCGCCCGAATCAGCAGGGCTTCTTCGGCGAGACTTAAGGGCCCTTCCCGTTTCCAGCGCTCCCCCAAACGTTTCTCAAGCAGATCACCGGCCTTAGCCCAGGCCTTATCGTGCCAATAGACATCCGCCCGCACTTCCGTGGCCTCAGGCGATTTGTCCGCCCCCAGAACCTCAAGCGCATGCTCGGTGCGATTAAGCTCCGTCAGCGCCCGCGCTTCAAGCACCCGGCGCTCGGACAAAACCGCGCGTGGCAGCAAACTGTTGCGCGTCTTCCACAGCGCCTGAAGGGCTTTTTCAGGCTGACGGTTCATCAGGTAAATACTGGCCAGATCCGTGGCGACCGACGCTTTGGCCACCCCCACCAGACGGTTATCCACCTGATACTCCAGCAGATCCGCCGCCTGATCCAGCAAATCGACATCCACCAGACGTCGCACCAGACGCCGCACCATCTCATCGCCGTCCGCGCCCACAGGCGTCAGTTCACGGAAATCATAAAACAGCCCCAGCGCCTCAACCGGTTGCAAGCCATCGGCCCGCCCCTCAAGGAACAGGCTGCGGAAAGCGGCATTCAAACGCTGCGTAATCCCCAGCGCCTCAGGGTGGTTAAGAAAGGCCGTGCCGCCACTGCGTAGCACCTCAAGGGCGTCACGATACCGGCCCTGCGACAGGTAGATATCGCCCATAGTGCGGACGATTTCGATTTCCGTATCGTCACCGCGCCAATGAAACCGCAAGGCGTTCATCTGCGTCAGGCTGTCTTCGGCCTTCATCTCGCCCAGTTCGTACTTCAACCGCGCGGCCCTGAGTTTTGCCGGTGTGCTGATACGCGCCGAAGACGCCTTGCCCACGGCATTATAAACCCGCATGGCGCGTTCCTTGTCGCCCTGCGCCTCAATAACCTGCGCCAGCACAAGCTGCGCCTCAAGCCGTTCCAGCGGCGGCACCTCCTGCGTGACCGCATAGTTGATCAGTTCCGCCGCCGCCTTGGTGTCGCCCGTCATCAGCGCCGCATAGGCATTGGCTGCGGCAAACCGCGTCCGCCACACCGGCGGAAAGCGCTCCAGCGCCCCTGCGCCACTCTGAAACGCCTTGCGGGCGGCGGCGTAATCACGCGCCTTGGCGGCAAGGTAACCACGCCACAGAAAAGCCGCCGGATCATTGGCCAGAACCGGCGACATCAGATCGGCCCGTGCCTCATTCAGACGCCCGCTCAGAATCTTGGCCTGAGCCAGAAGCCCGCGCACATGCGGGTCATTGAGGCTGCGCGGGTTTGTCCGCCCCAAAAGCTCAAGCACCCCCTGAGCCTCGAAATTCAACCCCTGCCCTATAAGAAAGCGCGCCAGATCAAGCCGTGACGTATAAGGCCCTTCCGCCCCTTCGGCGGCTTCATCTGCGGCTTCGGCCTGCAGCAGATTATAGTGCGCCAGAAACCCTTCCGGCGGCAAGACCTGCCAGTTATCCATATTCATCAGGGTCGGATAGGCCGCCGGCACATAGGCGGCGCGTACCGGCACACTTGTGCCACCCTCATTATCACCCGACAGGGACAGACCACCTGGACGGCTGATTTCAATGACATCACTTCTGACATTCACCGTAATGTCAGGCGTCATGCGCTCCACAACCACCCCATGCGCCGTGGACCCCAAACCGGCTTCAGGTGTCAATCGGCCACTCAGGAGCGGCTTGACCGGCCCGGGCGCCGTAATCACCGCCATGCGATCACCAACCGCCGGATCCCGAATCCACGCCACCTTGCGCGCCCCCGCCAGATTGACGGTCATGGCCGGTGCGCCACTGCTGTCGTCACGTGCGATCCGGACCTCACCGGTCTGGCTCTTCAGCGGGCTTCCGCCCAGACGAACCGACCACAGCCCCCCTTCGGCATTGACACTCAACTGACCACTGGCCGGTGCCATAAGCCTGAGGGCTGTAAAGCCATCATTACGCGCCCAGTTGGCGTCACGCACGATCTTGCCGTCCTTGAGACTGGCAGGCAGACGCAGATCAACTTCGCGGTCAAACACAATCCACACCGCTTCTCCGCGCCGGAACACCGCCGCAGCGGCCTGATCGGCAAAGGGAAAGTCAATATGCATACCGCCGTCGATAATGGCCGCACGCAGGGCCACAACCGGCACCTGAGCGGTAGTAACGGGGGCCTGAGGGCTCGAGGACCCTGCCGTAGCGTTTACGATGCCGGTCTGGTCCGCCGCACCGTCCGCTTTTTCCGAAGTTGGCGGCGTCAGGCGTGCCTGAGTCTGCGCCGTAGCTTTGGGGGTATCGATCTGCACGAAGACCGCCACGCCGGAACGACCGAATCGCGCCTTGGCGGTATCGTCCAGCGTCAGAACGATTTCCGTGGCCCGATCATCGCGCCTGAGGTTTACGCTGGTGACCCCTGCGGGCGGATTGGCGCGCAGGGAACCGATATCCGGCGTCCGGTTTCCGGGCAAGCGGATGACCACACGCTTACCATCCATGCGTACCGAGGCCCGCGCCCCCAAAGAGCCATATATCTCAAGCCGACCGCCACCGGCATTACGACCGACGCGTATATCAATTTCAGACTTCGGGGCCGTTGCCGCCGCCACAGACCCGTTTGGGGCGGGCACGGAAGGCGCCGAAACCGCCAGTCCCGATGCCCCGAAACCGGTCAGGGCAACCATGGCAATAGAGGCCTTTAGCCCGCGTGTACGCCAGACATTCCCCTCAGGTACGGCTTCACCGCGCCACCGGCTATGGGTGTCGCCATCAAGCGCAGCCTTAAGCCGCGAACGTTGGCGGTCCGAAAGTCGTGTCATCTGCGGATGAACTGTGCGTTAAGCCGATTCAACTTTGGGTAATCCGGTATTAAAATTCACCCGACAGGCGCATTTGCGGATTAATTCGCGGGGCGATTGGCAGGGGCCGCCGTTTGGGGTGTTGCCCCCATCTTATCAAGCTCGGCGCGTATCCCCCCCGCCTTATCCATACGCGTCGCCAGCTTTTCGGTCAGATCCCGCGCGCCCGCTGGCGTCATATAGGACAGGATGGCCGCCAGAGACCGCTCCTTCATCCGCGCCGCGATGGGCAAACGCACATCGTCCTTCATGGTTTCAAATACCTTGGCAGCATCCTTGGGCTTCATGGTCTCATAGACCTTGATCATCCTGAGCGTATCGGCATCCGCCACCTTGGTAGCCTGATCAAGCATCCCTTGAAGCTGCCCTTTCATGCCGTTCATCTGCTTGATGCGGCCATCAAGCTTGGCCTCGGCAGCCGCAACCAGATTTTCCCGCGTATCGAGTTCTTTCTGCCGTGCATCAAGCTCGGTACGCCGCTTGCCCAGACTTTGCAGAATCCTTAACTCCGAAGGCGACATGCCTGCCTGACGCGCCAGTTCGTCAACCGAGGTCGCACATACCGCTGCCGCCGCCTCACTGGCAACCTCATCGACGCTTGGGGCCGCTTCAGACGCAGACGCACTTAAGGCGACCTCCTTGGCCGCCTCGCTGGTGGCCTCGGCGTCACCGTCCGGCGTTTCCGCTACACCTTGCGCAAACGCCACGGCTGATTTCAGCGCTTCGGGCACGACCTCAAAGCTTGAGACCGCGCGCAAGGCAATGACCCCGCCTACGGCAATGGCGATCAGCGGTAAAAGACGGGGAAGATTGGACATGGAACTATGGCCTGTGGATTAGCGATAACGGCGGAACAGCGAGGCCGCAGATGGGGGTGTTGAGGTTTCCGGCACCGTCTCAGCTGGCGTTTCAGGCGATGGTGTATTGCCCGATACGGGTCTGCGCGGGCGGGAAATTTCGGTATCAAACAGATCGTCTTCGCCGGGATAGGGCTGACGGCGACTGGGGTTAACCGCCGGACGCAAGGGTTCTGTGCGCGGTGCCTCGGCAACAGGGTTTGATATGTCAGGCTTGGCGCTTTCCGGCCGCGCGAACGTCCGCAACATTTCGCTGATCGCCGCCAGTCCGACCTCACTGACGTCCGGACGGGCCTCCGCTTCCGCTTCGACCGGATTATGGAAGCGGTCATTGGCGTCACGCACGTCGCGCTTTACCGTTTGTGGTGCCACTTCTGTCCGGCTTTGCAGCCCCGTCTGCACCCGCTCGGCGCGCTCGATCTGAACCTCTAGTTTCTGAATGAGGTCACGCGCCGCCAAAATACGCCCATGCAGCAGTTCCTGCGATTCATCTGCATCGGTACGCAGATCCTTAAGGCTGGTAAAGGCCTTGATCGCCGCATTATCCAGTTCCGCCACCGCCTTGGCAAAGCCCTCCTGCCCCGCCTTAAGCGCCTTAAGCCGCCCATTGAGCCGCACGCCGAACCACAGGGCGGTCAGCAACAGCCCCATCAGCAGCAGATCCATGATAATTCCGGCGGCGGACATGGCGTTATTTCTTCTTCATCTGAATCAACCGTCTGCGGGTTGAGGTGGTCAGCGGCGTATCGACCCGCACAGCAATGGAATGGCCCTTGCGCCCCATACGACCGTGGGTCAGGGGAATGGTGCCACACCGCAACTGTACCGGCGAATCAGCCTGTGCATTCAAAACGATAGTATCACCGACCTT
>JBCEBX010000379.1:0-8990 GCA_039206455.1 Asticcacaulis sp. | reverse complement strand
GATGAGTCAATTGATTCGTATTGAGATCGACCGGCTGGAAGGCACGCTTCTGCGTGTGCTCGGCCTGATTGAGCGTCGTGGCTTTCATATTGACGGTCTGGAACTGACCGGCATTGACGATGATACGCGTCTGGCGGCGATTACGGTTCGTCCGCGTGATGAAAAACGCAGTTTCGACACGCTGGGTCTGCAAATCGACCGGCTTTACGGCATTAAACGTCTGAGAAACGCCCCTGAGGCGGCTCCGGTTAATGCCCAACATAAAATAAGCGCCTGAAAGTAAACATCATGAGCACCGAGCGTACCAAAGACCCCAACCGCGTACTGATCTTCGACACGTCCCTGCGTGATGGCGAACAGGCCCCCGGCTTCAGCCTGGGCGTTGAGCACAAGCTGATGATGGCCCATGCCCTGAAGGATCTGGGCGTTGACATCATCGAGGCCGGTTTTGCCGCCTCCTCCCCCGGCGACGAAGAGGCCATTCAGACCATCGCCCGCGAAGTCCACGGCCCGACCTTCGCGTCGCTGTGCCGTGCGCTGGAATCAGACATTGATGCGGCCACACGCGCCCTGGCACCGGCAAAAAACCGTCGCTGCCACGTGTTTCTGGCCACCTCGCCGATCCACCGCGAGTTCAAGCTGAAAAAGAGCCGCTCTCAGGTCGTCGAAATCACCGCCAAGGCCATTGCCCACGCGAAAAAGTCGTTCGATGACATCGAGTTTTCCGCCGAAGACGCCATCCGTACCGAGCCTGATTTTCTGGCCGAGGTCTGCATTGCGGCGGCTGAGGCCGGTGCGACGACGCTCAACCTGCCCGATACGGTCGGCTACACCACGCCAAAGGAAATCTTCAGGATTTTCGCGGACGTCAAGGCGGCCCTGAAGGATCACCCGGACATCATCCTGTCGGCACACAACCACAACGACCTCGGTCTGGCCGTCGCCAATACGCTGGCGGCGCTTGAGGCCGGTGCGCGTCAGATCGAACTGACCATCAACGGCATCGGTGAGCGCGCAGGCAATGCCGCTCTCGAAGAAGTCGTCATGGCCCTGCGCACCCGTCCCGACGTTTACGGCCTGCACACCGGCATCGACACCACCAAGCTGGCTCACACCAGCCGCCTGTTGTCACGCGCCACCGGCACCGTCGTTGTCCGTAACAAGGCCGTGGTCGGCAAGAACGCCTTTGCCCACGAATCCGGCATCCACCAGCATGGTATGCTGTCCAATGCCCGTACCTATGAGATCATGAACCCCGAAGATGTCGGGATCGAGAAATCCAATCTGGTTCTGGGCAAGCACTCCGGCCGCCACGCCATCGCCAAACAGGCGGCAGCGCTGGGCTATGAGCTGGACGAACTGGCTCTGGGTGAATTGTTTACCGCGTTCAAACGTCGCGCCGATGAAATCGGTGAGATCGATGAATTTGAACTGATGTCTCTGCTGACGCGCTCCAATGCCGATAAGGACGATGCGCGTCTGTTCAAGATCACGTCCGAAACGACGCGCGACAGCGTGTCGATCACGCTTGATCTGTTCCGTGACAATGGTGATCCGCTGCAAGTTACCGCTTCGGGGCTGAATGCCTTTGAGGCCGGTTTCCGTGCGCTTGTGGACGCCTATCAGATCGAAGCCCGCGTCAATGACTGTGAAATCATTCAGTCGGGCTTCACTTTCGACGGCGGCGCGTTCGCCGAAATCAGCTTGCAGATTAAGGGTGAGGTGTATCGGGGCCGTGGTCGCGGCCCCGACCCAGTGTGGGCCGGATTACGCGCCATCTGTGATGGCTTTGAAAAATATGTCTTTCTGCACGACAGAAAGATGAAGGCTCAAAATTCTGACTCTGGAAAAATCCATGAAACCGCTCGCTGAGAAAATCTGGTTCAACGGTGAACTAAAACAATGGGAAGACGCGAAGATTCACGTCTTAACCCACGCCCTGCATTACGGCACAGGTGTCTTCGAAGGCATCCGCGCCTATGACACCCCTAAGGGGTCGGCTGTCTTCCGCCTGACGGAACACAACCAGCGCCTGCTCGATTCGGCCCGCATCTATCATCTGCCGATGGCCTATACGGTTGAGCAGATTAATGCGGCCTGTAAGGAAACCCTGAAGGCCAATGGCCTGAAGTCCGCCTATCTGCGCCCCATCGCCTTTTTGGGCGAATGTGGTCTGGGCGTCACGCCAAAGGCTGACAATATCCGCGTTGATGTCGCCATTGCCGCCTTCCCGTGGGGCGCTTATCTCGGCGAAGACGGCCTGACCAAGGGCGTCGATGTCTGCGTTTCCTCATGGCAGCGCGTGGCCCCAAACACCATCCCCGCCGCCGCCAAGGCTTCGGGCAACTATCTGTCGTCCTACCTGATCGGGCGCGAAGCCCGTACACGCGGCTATGCCGAAGGCTTAGGCCTCGGCACCGATGGTCGCCTGTCGGAAGGCGCGGGTGAAAACCTGTTTGTCATCCTGAATGGCAAGCTGCACACCCCGCCGGTTGCCTCGTCCATTCTGGGCGGCATCACCCGCGACACGGTTCTGACTCTGGCCCGTGCCGAAGGTATCGAGATCGTCGAGCAGGCCCTGCCGCGCGAAATGCTCTATCTGGCCAACGAAGTCTTCATGACCGGTACGGCGGCGGAAATCACACCGATCCGCTCGATCGATGATATCCCGACCCGTGCAGGTGGCCCCGGTGAGATCACCAAGCTCTTGCAAGCGCGTTTTTCGGGCCTATTTAACGGTCAGACCGAAGATAAATGGGGCTGGCTCGACTACGTCTGAGCCACGTCGTTTTCTCTTTAACGGGAAGCCGCCCCAAGGGTTACACCCTGCGGCGGCTTTTCACTTTTTCTGTTCAGGGGTATAATCTCCCCTGCCCACAACGGAATATATACCATGTCATCGACTGCCAAATCCCTGTTTGAAAAGGTGTGGGAACGCCACATCGTCGAGGATGAATCCGCCGACAAGCCTGCGGTTCTGTATATCGACCTGCATCTGGTGCACGAAGTCACCAGCCCGCAGGCCTTTTCCGAACTGGACGCCCGTGGCCTCAAGGTTCGGCGTCCTGACCGCACCTTTGCGACGCTTGATCACTCGATCCCGACGCTTGCGCCGGATGCCAATGGTGAGCGCCCCTATTTCACCCCTCAGGCTAAGATTCAGGTCGAAACCCTTGAGCAGAACACCAAAAACCACGGTGTAAAGCTGTTTGGCTGGGACTCTGACAATCGCGGCGTGGTGCATGTTATCGGGCCGGATATGGGCCTGACACAGCCGGGCTTTACGGTCGTCTGCGGTGACTCCCATACCTCAACCCACGGCGCTTTTGGCTGTATCGCCTTCGGTATCGGCACCTCCGAGGTCGGCCACGTGCTGGCGACGCAATGCCTGACACAGCGTAAGCCCAAAACCATGCGCATCAACGTCAACGGCTCCCTGCAAAAGGGCGTTACGGGTAAGGATGTGGCTCTGGCCATCATCCAGCGTCTGGGCTTTGGTGGCGGTACCGGCTATGCGCTGGAATATGCCGGTTCGGTCATCGAATCGCTCGACATGGAAGGCCGCATGACGGTCTGCAACCTGTCGATTGAAGCCGGTGCCCGTTGCGGCATGATCGCCCCTGACCAGACCACGGTCGAATGGCTGCGCGGACGTGCCTATGCCCCCAAGGGCGAAGCCTTCGAAGCGGCAACCGCTGACTGGCTGACGCTGAAATCCGACGAAGGCGCGGTCTTCGATAAGGAAATCACCATCGACGGTTCGGCCATAGAACCTATGGCGACATGGGGCACCACCCCTGATCAGGGCGGCGCTATCCGCGCCGGTGTGCCCTTGCCGTCGAATGAAAACGACGTGAAGGCCCTGAAATATATGGGCCTGACCGGTGGCGATTCGCGTGATGTCGCTAAGGTCGATGTCGTGTTCATCGGCTCATGCACCAATGGACGTCTGGCTGACCTCAGGGCCGCCGCCGAAGTCATGCGCGGCCGCCATGTGGCCGAAGGCGTGCGCATGCTGGTCGTGCCGGGTTCGGAAAAAGTCCGCCTTGAAGCCGTTGCCGAAGGCCTCGATAAGGTTTTTGAAGAGGCCGGTGCCGAATGGCGTCTGCCGGGCTGGTCGATGTGTATCGCCATGAATGGTGATTTCGTCGCCCCCGGCCAGTTGGCGGTTTCAACCTCCAACCGCAACTTCGAGGGCCGTCAGGGCCCCGGTTCACGCACGGTTCTGGCGTCGCCAGCCACCGCCGCCGCCTCGGCTATTGCCGGTCATGTGGCCGATCCGCGCCAGTTTATCGCTTAGCATCGCTTAAAAGTCCTTCGCTGCGCTCAGTGTACTTTTAAGCGTTACCATATCGACAAATCAGGGCTTGAAGCGGTTCTACGCCCTGGTTTGACTTTTATCTCATGACCGGCTTTGCCGGTATATTTCAGAGGCTACAGCATGTCGTCCAATCAGGAACCGATCAACACCTTCTCGTCACGCCTTGTCGTGCTGCCCGAAGCCAATATCGATACCGACCAGATCATTCCGGCCCGCTTTCTGACCACCACCACCAAGGCCGGTCTCGGTAAGGTCGCTTTCAACGACTGGCGTTACAATGCCGACGGCTCGCTTAAGGCCGACTGCATCCTCAATATCATCGACCCCGAAGAGCATCGCATCCTCGTCGGTGGTAACAATTTCGGCTGCGGATCGTCGCGCGAACATGCGCCGTGGGCCTTGACCGACTATGGCTTCAAGGCGGTGATCTCGACGGAAATCGCCGACATCTTCCGCTCTAACAGCCTGAAAAACGGCCTGCTGCCCATCGTCGTGCCGCAGGACATACACGACAAGCTGACCAAAAGCCCGCAACAGCGCGTAACCATCGACCTCGAAGCCTGCGAACTGCGCTTCGAAGACAACACCGTCTTCGTCTTCCAGATTGATGCCTTCTCGCGTCAGTGTCTGCTCGAAGGGGTTGACGCTATGGGCTGGATTTTGAATCGCGTGTCCTCTATTGAGGCTTACGAACAAAGATCCGGCAAGGCCGCCGCTTAATTTCTGACCCGAAGACCGGTGTCATAACAACGCGCCTTGGAGTTTCTGAGGCGCGTTTTTTATTGGAAAGTATCTGAACATGGCAGAATTCAAGATTGTCGTTCTCCCCGGCGATGGTATTGGCCCCGAAGTGGCCGCCGCAGGCGTAGACGCCCTGAAAGCAATTGGCGAGGTCTATGGCCACAGCTTTGCCTTCGAGGAAAAGCTGATCGGTGGCATTGCCATCGATGAGCGCGACGATCCCTATCCTGCCGACACCGACGCCGCCTGTCAGGCCGCCGACGCCGTGATCCTTGGGGCCGTGGGTGGCCCGAAATGGGACCTTAAGCCCAAGCGCCCCGAACAGGGCCTGCTGGCGGTGCGCAAATCCCTTGGCCTGTTCGCCAACCTGCGCCCGATGGATGTCGCCGCCTCTCAGGCTTTCCGTTCGCCGCTGAAAGAAGACATCGTGTCGGGTGCCGACATGCTGATCGTGCGCGAACTGACCGGCGGTCTTTATTTCGGCAAGCAGAGCCGTACCGAAACGCAGGCTACCGACGAATGCGTCTATACGGTCGCTGAAATCGAACGCGTCGCCCGCATCGCCTTTGAGGCTGCCCGCAAACGCCGCAACAAGGTCACAAGCGTCGATAAGGCCAATGTCATCGAGACCTCGCGTCTGTGGCGCGAAACGGTCAACAAACTGCATGCTGCCGAATATTCGGATGTCGAGCTTGAGCATGCGCTGGTCGATTCGATGGCCATGCACCTTGTGACCCGTCCGAAATCCTTTGACGTGATCGTCACCGAAAACATGTTCGGCGACATCCTGTCCGATCTGGCCTCGGTCCTGCCCGGCTCCATCGGTCTGCTGGGGTCGGCCTCGCTTGGGGCGACCGGCAAGGGCCTCTATGAGCCGATCCACGGCTCCGCACCCGACATCGCCGGTAAGGATCTGGCGAACCCCATCGGGACGCTGAAGTCGGTGTCCATGCTGCTGCGCTTCTCGCTCAACCTCAACGCTGAAGCCGATGCCCTTGATGCCGCTATCGAAGCCGTGATCCAGAAAGGCATCCTGACCCGTGATCTCGGTGGCACCGCCGCCGGTTCCGAAGTCACCAAAGCTGTCGTCGCCGAAATCCGCGCCGCCGCGTAACGTACTTTCACTCCTCCCCATTTTAATGGGGAGGGGGACCGCTTTGCGCCAGCAAAGGGGTGGTGGGGTATCTTGCCGCAACCCCTACCCCTCCGTCATTTTCGCTTACGCTCAAATGCCACCTCCCCATTGCATAGGGAGGCGATAAGTAAGGAACCTCCCCCATGTCCTCTACCCTGCTCAATGGTCTTTCCGAAATTGCCGGTGATTACGAGGCCGTGTTCTGCGACATCTGGGGGGTCATCCACAACGGCAGGCAACATTTCCCCGCCGCCTACGAGGCCCTGCGCCGCTTCAAATCCGAACGCGGGCCGGTGGTGCTGATCTCCAACTCACCCCGCCCCCGTGAAGGGCTTGAAAAACAGCTGAATGATCTCGGCGTATTTGATGACGCCTATAGTGCCCTTGTCTCCTCAGGCGATGCGACGCGCCAGTTCCTGAGCGACTACGCCCCTACCGGTTCGGCCTGGGTCGTAGGCCCCGACCGCGACAAGGCGCTGTATGACGGGCTGGATATCGATCTGTCCGGCACGCCTGAAACCGCCGCCTTCATCAGTTGCACCGGTCTTTATGATGACGAAGCCGATCAGCTGTCCGACTATCAGGCGGCGTTCAAAGTCGCCGCCGCGCGCAAGCTGCCGTTTGTCTGCGCCAATCCTGACCGCATCGTCCAGCGCGGCGACCAGATCATCCTGTGCGCCGGTTCTCTGGCCGATCTCTATATGAGCCTCGGCGGCGAAGCGATCATGGCCGGTAAGCCCTATGCCCCGATCTATGACCTTTGCTATCAGGCGCTTGAAAAGACCACCGGCAAACCCACTGACAAATCCCGCATTCTGGCCATCGGCGACGGCCTGCCGACCGATGTGCTGGGGGCCAATGGTCAGGGGCTTGATCTGGTGTTTGTCGCCGCCGGTATCCACGCGGTCGAAGCCACCAACGACGCCGGTGAACTCGATGCCCGCCTGCTGGCAAAGGTTCTGGAAACGCAAAAAGCGCAGGCCCGCTATGTGACCCGCGCTCTAAGCTGGTAAACCATCACCAAACTTATTTATTTGTTTTTTTAGAGACTGTTTCAAAAGGTCGGAGTCTGTGGCGAAAGGACGTGTCTTCGAGAACCGAAGCGCAGCGTACTTAAATCGTTACGCATCGGAAGCGCAGAAGATGCGACTTTGCAGACCAGAAAACGACCTTTTGAGACGGTTTCTTAGTCGAACAGGGCATCGATATCGTCCTGTGAGTTGGTCTTGTTCAAATCCTCAGGCGACATATCGAACAAGGCGTCGATGTCATCCTGTGAATTATCAGCGCTTTCCGCCTGAACCGGTGCGGGTGCCGGTACGGGCGGGGTCACGCGCGGCGGTGCCACGGGTGCCACCGGCGCTTTTGCGGCTACGGGCACAGGTGCCGCAGCCTTGGGAACTTCAACCTTAGGAGCCTGAACCTTTACCTCAGGTGCCGGTGCAGGCGTTGGCGCTGGCTTCGGTGCCTCTGGCGCAGCAACAGGGGCGTCAAACATGGCGTCAATCGCATCCTGAGCCGTCTCAGGCCCACCAATGGCGGGGCCATTGAGCAGCAGGTCACGCGCCCGTTGTTCACGTTCGCTTAAGGTCTCTACCGCCTTGTCCTCAACCCCAAGGGCTGAGGCCAGCTTGGTCACCCGTTCTTCAATCTGCTGAAGCACATGAATGACCTTGGAAACGCGCTGACCGGTAATGTCCTGAAACGAACAGGCTTCAAATATCATCATCACCTGATCATCCACCGCGGCCTTATAGGCTTTGGGGTCGGACGCATCCATACCCATGATGGCCTCGGCGGCATTCATGATGGTATGGGTAGCGGCCTCCGTGTCACGCGTAATCGCCTCAAGCTCCGCCCCCGCTGTCGGGATACGTTCCTGTGACAGATCCTGCGGACGCAGCTCGCGGATTTCCTCTTTTGCCTTCGAGATATAACCGGCAATGACGCGAAATTCCTCGGCGCGACGTTTGTCGAGCTGCTTGAAAAAACCGCGCATCAGGGCCACAAGGGCTTCTGACTGCTGCATGAGGTTAATCAGCTTCGGCTCCAGTTCCGCGACCAGACCGGCGTCAACGCCGTCCATATCCATCGGCTCTGTCTGTGTGTGAGCAACCTGGCCCATTGGAAACCTGCTTATCAGTAAACTTAAAACTCGCCGAGAACGGCCGTGATCTTTTGCTTCAGCGTCGCACCGTTAAACGGCTTGACGATATAGTTGTTCACACCCGCCTTCTTGGCGGCAATCACGTTTTCGGTCTTGGATTCAGCCGTAACCATGATGAAGGGTGTTCTTTTGAGCGAATCGTCCGAACGGACTTTCAGAAGCAACTCATAACCCGTCATAGGTTCCATGTTCCAGTCGGAAATGACCAGACCGTAATTGCTCTTTTTCATCTTATCCAGCGCTTCTGCGCCATCAGATGCTTCTTCGATGTTCTCGAAACCCAGTTGCTTCAGCAGATTGCCAATAATCCGCAGCATGGTTTTGTAATCATCAACCACCAGGATCGGCATGGACATATCGACGGCCATGAGTGTAACGCCCCACCTATAATAAATACGAGCCGCCTTATGCGGGCCCTTCTTGGAAGAGAGCCCCATAATGACCAGAACCCGATAAGATAGGGTTAAAACCCATTTTGAAAAATATTGATAATATTCAATAATATAACAGTTATTAACCATGAAAATCAGGGCTTTTATGAACCTTGATGCCAAATAAAATACCAGATTGGCACAAAGCCCGCCTGTGCTTTTCACCCTGAAACCGGCCTTCTGACGGCTTGGCAA
>JBCEBX010000378.1:3890-9102 GCA_039206455.1 Asticcacaulis sp. | reverse complement strand
AATGTGATCTTGCGGTTGCACAACAGAAACATGACCCTTATAAAGCTGTCCAAAACCGGACGAGCAACGAGGTTCGCCCAATAAGTCGCCTGAGCGTTTCACGCTTTGATTTGTCGTTTTGTGGTCGCATCAGCGGGTGCAAAACTCATTTTTTACCAAGACCGGTTCCATGAACATTCACGAGCATCAAGCTAAGGCCGTCCTTAAAGAGTTCGGCGTTGCCGTTCCGCGCGGTTTTCCTGCCTATTCCCCCAACGAAGCCAAAGAGGCTGCCAAGCAATTGCAGGGATCACCTGTTTTTGTCGTCAAGTCGCAAATTCATGCCGGTGGGCGTGGCAAGGGTCGTTTCGAAGGCCTCGGTCCTGACGCCAAGGGCGGTGTGCGCGTTGTAAAGACCGCAGACGACGTCAAGGCGAACGCCGATGAAATGCTCGGTCGCGTGCTGGTGACGCACCAGACGGGCGCAGCCGGCAAGCAGGTTAACCGCCTGTATATCGAAGAAGGTGCGGACATCGCCAAGGAACTTTATCTGTCCTTGCTGGTGGATCGTGTTTCTTCGCGCGTCAGCGTAGTGGCCTCGACCGAAGGCGGCATGGACATCGAAGAGGTCGCCCACAACACGCCGGAAAAGATCATCACCTTCACGATTGATCCGGCCACCGGCATCTTCCCGCATCATGGCCGCGCACTGGCGCGTGCTCTGAACCTGAAGGGCGATCTTGCCAAGCAGGGTGCGAAGCTCCTGACCCAGCTCTATACGGCTTTCCTTGCCAAAGACATGGACATGCTGGAAATCAACCCGCTGGTTGTTACCGGTGATGAAAAGCTGATCGTACTGGATGCCAAGGTGTCTTTCGATTCCAACTCGCTGTTCCGTCATCCGGATATTGTGGCCCTGCGCGACGAAACCGAAGAAGACCAGAAGGAAATCGAAGCCTCAAAATTCGACCTCAGCTATATCGCCCTTGATGGTGAAATCGGCTGCATGGTCAATGGCGCCGGTCTGGCCATGGCGACGCTTGATATCATCAAGCTCTATGGTTCCGAGCCTGCCAACTTCCTTGATGTCGGCGGCGGTGCGACCACTGAGAAGGTGACCGCGGCCTTCAAGATCATTACCTCTGATCCTAAGGTGAAGGGTATTCTGGTCAATATCTTCGGCGGTATCATGAAGTGTGACATCATCGCGGAAGGCGTTATCGCCGCCGTGAAGGAAGTGGGTCTTAAGGTGCCGCTGGTTGTCCGTCTTGAGGGCACCAATGTCGAACTGGGCAAGAAAATCATCAATGACAGCGGCCTGAACGTGATTGCCGCCGACGACCTGGCCGATGCGGCCGCCAAAATCGTCAAAGCCGTGAAGGGCTAAGGTTTAGATATGTCAGTACTTATCAATAAAAACACCAAGGTCATCACGCAGGGTTTCACCGGCGCGCAAGGCACCTTCCACTCTGAGCAGGCGATTGCCTATGGTACGCAGGTTGTTGGCGGTGTAACGCCCGGCAAGGGCGGTTCGACCCATATCGGTCTGCCGGTATTTGACTCGGTTGCCGAAGCCAAAGACCGCACAGGCGCAAGCGCCTCAGCCATCTATGTGCCGCCGCCCTTCGCCGCTGACGCCATCCTTGAGGCTATCGAAGCCGAGATCGAACTGATCGTCTGCATCACCGAAGGTATTCCGGTTCTGGATATGGTCAAGGTCAAGCGCGCCCTTTCGGGTTCCAAGTCGCGCCTGATCGGCCCGAACTGCCCCGGCGTTCTGACGCCAAACGAGTGCAAGATCGGCATCATGCCGGGCAATATCTTCTCCAAGGGCTCGGTTGGCGTGGTTTCACGTTCCGGCACCCTGACCTATGAAGCCGTATTCCAGACAACCAATGCAGGCCTTGGCCAAACGACCGCTGTCGGCATCGGTGGCGATCCGGTCAAGGGTACGGAATTCATTGACGTGCTGGAAATGTTCCTCGCTGACGATGAAACCCAGTCGATCATCATGATCGGTGAAATCGGTGGTTCTGCCGAAGAAGAAGCCGCTCAGTTCCTGCGCGACGAAGCCAAGCGTGGCCGTAAAAAGCCAATGGCGGGTTTCATCGCCGGTCGTACGGCGCCTCCGGGTCGCCGCATGGGCCATGCCGGTGCTATCATTTCCGGTGGCAAGGGCGGCGCGGAAGACAAGATTGCCGCCATGGAAGCCGCAGGCATCCGTGTCGCGCCGTCTCCGGCGGCCCTCGGTTCGACGCTATTGGAAGTGTTGAAAGGCTAAAACGCCCTTTCGACAGTCTATGAGATACTAAGGCGCATGGCTTCGGCTGTGCGCCTTTTTATTTGTAACTGGGGTCTGTGGGTAACTGTAAAACCATAATATTGCCGCGAATATTTCCCATACGAGAATTTTCCCGCTTAAGAGGTTCTCAACACCTTTTAAACAGGGTATAGGCCTTACTATGGCGGTGTCGTAATTGGCCGCTTAACACAAATACGAAAGGGAAGCGGTGTCGTAATTGGCCGCTTCGCAGCAGGTATAGAATGGCGGACGATCAGGGTCGGCTGAATCAGGTTTTTGCGGAAACCTCGTTCCTCTATGGCGGTAACGCCGTATTCATTGAGCAGATACAGGCAAAGTGGGCTAATGACCCCGCCTCTGTCTCTCCCGCATGGCGGGCTTTCTTCGATCAATTGTCAGATGCACCGGCCAATGTGTCGGAAAATGCCGCCGTTGGTGGCTGGGCGCGTCCGGTCGTTGAAACGCGCGATGAACTGACTTCGGCTATGGACGGGTTCTGGCCCGCCGTTGGCGCAAAGGTTGAGAAAACCATTGCTGACAAGGCGGTCGCCAAGGGAGCCGTCGCTAATCCGGATGACCTGAAAAATGCCGCGCGCGATTCCGTTCGCGCCCTGATGCTGATCCGCGCCTATCGTATTCGCGGGCACCTGCATTCCAATCTTGATCCATTGGGTATCGAAGCGCCAAAGCACAATGCCGAGCTTGAGCCGTCGCATTGGGGCTTTACTGACGCCGACATGGATCGTCCGATCTTTATCGACGGTGTTCTGGGGCTGGAAACTGCGACCCTTCGTGAAATCATCGCCATCGTCAAGCGCACCTACTGCGCCAATATCGGCGTGCAATATATGCACATTGCCGATCCGGCGGAGAAGGCCTGGGTCCAGGAGCGCATCGAGGGCCGCGACAAGGAAATCACCTTCACCAAGGAAGGCAAGATCGCCATCCTGCGCAAGCTGGTGGAAACCGAGTGCTTTGAGCGCTTCATTCACCGTCGCTTCCCCGGCACCAAGCGCTTTGGTCTGGACGGTGGTGAGGCCATGGTGCCCGCCCTTGAGCAGATCATCAAACGGGGTGGTCATCTGGGCGTGCAGGATATCATTCTCGGCATGGCCCACCGGGGTCGCCTGAATGTGCTGTGTGGCGTTATGGGCAAGCCCTATCGCGCGGTATTCCATGAATTTCAGGGCGGTTCTTCGGTACCGCTGGATACCGACTCCACCGGCGACGTGAAATACCATATGGGCGCATCTTCGGATCGTGAGTTCGATGGCAATAATGTACACCTCAGCCTGACGGCCAACCCGTCACACCTTGAAATCGTCAATCCGGTGGTGCTGGGTAAGACCCGCGCCAAGCAGGCCTTCCAGATCAAGGATCGCAATAATCCGGTCGTTAATCGCACCGGCGCGACGGCGCTTCTGATCCACGGTGATGCGGCCTTTGCCGGTCAGGGCGTGGGCATGGAGTGTCTGGCGCTGATGGGCCTGAGGGGCTATCACACTGGCGGTACGATCCACTTCGTGATCAATAACCAGATCGGTTTCACGACGTCGCCGCACAATTCGCGCTCATCGCCCTATCCGTCTGATGTGGCTTTGATGGTTGCCGCGCCGATCTTCCACGTCAATGGCGATGATCCCGAAGCGGTTGTTTTCGCCGCCAAGATCGCTACCGAGTTCCGTCAGCAGTTCGCCAAGGACGTGGTCGTCGATATGTTCTGTTATCGCCGCTTCGGCCATAACGAAGGTGATGACCCGACCTTCACCCAGCCCTTGATGTACGCCAAGATCAAGGATCACCCGTCGACCCGTGAACTCTATGGTCAACGCCTGATTCAGGAAGGCGTCGTCACACAGGAAGAAGTCGACGGCTTCATCAAGGAATTTGATGACTTCCTCGATGCCGAATTTGAAGCTGGTAAGACCTATAAGGCGACCAAGGCGGACTGGCTGGATGGCAAGTGGTCAGGTCTCGGCCTGCCCGAAGAAGACGAGCGTCGGGGGTCTACCTCGGTGCCTCTGGCCCGTATCAAGGAAATCGGTGAGCGCATCACCCATATTCCGAATGAAGTGAATATCCACAAAACGCTCAAGCGTGTGGTCGATGCCCGTCGTCAGGCGGTCGAGTCCGGTCAGAATATTGACTGGGCGCTGGCCGAGCATCTGGCCTTTGGTTCATTGCTCGACGAAGGCTTCAATATCCGCCTGTCCGGTCAGGATTCGGTACGGGGCACCTTCTCGCAACGTCACTCGGCCTTTGTCGATCAGACGACCGAAGAGCGTTACCTGCCGCTGAACCATATCCGCGAGGGTCAGGCCCATTACGAGGTTATCGACTCGGCCCTGTCCGAAGAAGCGGTGCTCGGTTACGAATACGGTTACTCTCTGGCTGACCCAAACACGCTTGTGTTGTGGGAAGGTCAGTTCGGTGACTTCGTCAACGGGGCGCAGGTCGTAATCGACCAGTTCATCTCATCGGGTGAGCGCAAGTGGCTGCGTATGTCAGGGCTGGTGATGCTTCTGCCGCACGGCTACGAAGGTCAGGGGCCGGAGCATTCGTCTGCCCGTCTCGAACGCTTCCTGCAACTATGTGCCGAAGACAATATGCAGGTTGCCAACTGCTCGACACCGGCCAACTATTTCCACATCCTGCGTCGCCAGATTCACCGGCCGTTCCGTAAGCCGCTGATCCTCATGACGCCCAAGTCACTGCTGCGTCACAAGAAGGCGGTTTCGACCCTTTCCGAGATTTCGGAAGGGTCAAGCTTCCACCGCGTGCTTCAGGATGACGCCGAACTGCGTCCCGATGTTGCTGGTGTCAAGCTGGTGGCCGATGACAAGATCCGCCGCGTCCTTCTGTGTTCGGGTAAGGTCTATTACGACCTGCTCGAAGACCGTGAAAAGAAGCAGGTTAAGGACGTCTATATCA
>JBCEBX010000378.1:0-3880 GCA_039206455.1 Asticcacaulis sp. | reverse complement strand
AACTGGTCTGGGTTCAGGAAGAGCCGAAGAATATGGGCGCATGGACCTTTGTTGATCCGTGGCTCGAACTGACGCTCGACAAGCTGAAGGTTAAGGCCAAGCGCGCCCGCTATGTCGGTCGTCCGGCCTCTGCCTCGACCGCCGCAGGTGTCATGAGCCGCCACCTGAAGGAACTCGAAGCCTTCCTGACCGACGCCTTCGCCTGATTCATTCGCCCTTACTGATACACATATATTTCCGGAGCCTGAAACACATGGCCGATATCCTTACCCCCGTTCTGGGCGAATCTGTCGCCGAAGCCACTGTTGGCCGCTGGGCCAAAAAACCCGGCGATGCCGTTAAAAAAGACGAAGTGCTGGTTGAGCTTGAAACCGATAAGGTTTCCCTCGAAGTCGCCGCCCCTGCGGATGGCACTCTGACGGAAATCCTTGCCGGTGAAGGCGACACCGTTACCCCCGGTGCGATCCTTGGTCGCGTAGGTGCGGCGGGTGCCGCTGCGGCGCCTGCGCCTGCGGCGGCGGCTAAGACCGAAGCGCCGAAAGCGGCTGCGGGTTCTGCAGCTCTGCTTGACGTCAAAACCCCCGTAATGGGCGAGTCCGTTGCCGAAGGCGCTATCTCAAGCTGGCGTAAAAAAGTCGGCGAAGCCGTCAAGAAAGACGAAGTCCTCGTTGAGATCGAAACCGATAAGGTCGCGGTTGAAGTGGCTGCACCGGCTGATGGTACCTTGGCGGAAATCGTGGCCGCAGACGGTGCAACTGTGACCCCCGGTCAGGTCATCGCCAAAATCTCTACGGATGGTTCGGTGTCCGCTTCTGCGCCCGCACCGGCGGCTGCTCCTGCTGCGCCTCAGGCAACGCCTGCGGCAGCCCAACCGGCCTCAGATCATCTGTCACCGGCCGTTCAGCGCATCGTTTCTGAAACCGGCCTCAACACCTCTGGCATTGCCGGTTCCGGTAAGGACGGTCGTGTAACCAAGGGTGACGCTTTGGCCGCTCTGGCCAATCCGGGACCGGCAGCCTCTGCACCGGTTGCGGCAGCACCGGCCCGCGAAGTTGGCCCGCGCGAAGAGCGTGTGAAGATGACGCGCCTGCGTCAGACCATTGCCCGCCGTCTGAAGGAATCGCAGAATACCGCGGCCCAGCTGACGACCTTCAACGAAGTCGATATGTCGACCGTTATGGCCCTGCGTAACACCTATAAGGACGTGTTCGAAAAGCGTCACGGTGTGAAGCTTGGTTTCATGTCCTTCTTCGCCAAGGCGGTGGTTGCGGCGCTTAAGGATATTCCGGCGGTTAATGCCGAAATCGAAGGCACGGACATCATCTACAAGAACCACTATGACCTCGGCGTTGCCGTAGGTACGGAAAAGGGTCTTGTGGTGCCGGTACTGCGCGATGTCGACACCCTGTCTCTGGCCGGTATCGAAAAGGGCATTGCGGGCCTCGGCAAGCAGGCGCGTGACGGTACCCTGTCGCTTGATCAGCTTCAGGGCGGTACCTTCACCATCACCAATGGCGGTATCTACGGTTCGCTGATGTCCACGCCAATCCTCAACATGCCGCAGGTCGGTATCTTAGGGATGCACGCCATTAAGGAACGTGCCGTTGTCGTCGATAAGCAGATTGTTATCCGTCCAATGATGTATCTGGCCCTCAGCTATGATCACCGTATCGTTGACGGTAAGGAGGCTGTGACCTTCCTCGTGAAGATCAAGGAGGGTCTCGAAGACCCGCAACGCTTCATTCTGGACGTCTAGAAATCTTAAGGCCGCTGCGTTACCGTAGCGGCCTTAATTTTTGGAAAGTAATGCGCATGGGGTCGCCCGGTCTGAAACTTGTGACGATACTGGCGGGGCTGATGATCGGCCTGTCAGCCTGTACGACTCTTGAGCGACCGGATGTAAACTATCCGTCTTTTACTGATCTCAGCCTGAATGGCTTTGATGATATCCGTATGCGATCCGGTGATGTGGGCCTTAAGGCAGAGCTTGAGGCTGACCTGCGCAGGGAATTCAGGCAAAATCGCGAGCCCTTGCATATACTGGCCCTGTCAGGCGGCGGGGCGGATGGGGCATTCGGGGCGGGTGTCCTGCTCGGGTGGACAAAGCGCGGTGACCGGCCTGAGTTCCGTGTCGTTACGGGCGTCTCGACCGGTGCCCTGATTGCACCGTTTGCTTTTCTTGGGCCTGATTACGATGAAAAACTGAAAGAGGCCTATACCAGCGGCGTCGCGGACAACCTGCGTAAATCACGGGGGCTTTTGTCGATCTTCACGCCGGGTGTGCTCAGTACCAATAATCTTCAGGGTCTGGTCGATACCTATGTCGATACGCAAATGGTTCGCGACATTGCCCGTGAACAGGCCAAAGGCCGCAGCCTTCTGGTGGCGACAACCAATCTCGATACCCAATCAGGTATAGTCTGGGATATAGGCGCCATTGCCAGATCGGCGGTGGACAGCAAAGCCCCTGAGCAGCTTATCAGGGGGCGTGATCTGATCCGTAAGGTTCTGGTTGCCTCAGCCTCTGTGCCGGGGGCTTTTGCGCCTGTGATGATCGATGTTGACCGTCAGACGCCACAGGGCATAGAGCCTTTTTCCGAAATGCACGTCGATGGCGGGGTGACCCTGCCGTTCTTTGTCCTGCCGGAATCCCTGCTCAACTGGGAGGTTCCGCGTGATCTGTTTTCGGGTGGCCACATCTATGTGCTGATCAACGGCAAGATAAGCCCGCAACCTTCGGTCACGCCCTATAATGCCATCAATATCATGTCGCGGTCGCTTGAGACTCTGACCAAGGCGCAGGCCCGCAGCAATCTGATTGCCGTAGAAGGGTTTGCTCAGCGTAACGGCATGGACATCGGTGTCGTCTCCTTACCCGATGAATTTGCCGAAGGCGGTATGCTGGCCTTTGAGGCGGACTCCATGCGCCGTGTTTTTTATTATGGCTTTCAACTGGGCGCGTCGGACAAGCTCTGGGCACCGACAGAGCCTGCGCAATAACTATGGGCAAGGGCGGCTTAATATTGTAAACAGGCCTTTACCATAGCAGCGGGGGGCTGTCTGATGAAGTATGTGCGTTGGTTCATAGCGATCATTGTTCTGGCCTATGCCGGCTGGATTGCCTTTCCGGTTATTAAAAATGCCTTGCCTTCGGGCGGCTATGAACCGCCCGCCATGTCACGTCAGGCTGACGAGAGCGGGCCAATAGGCGGCATCAATCCGTTCCCATCCGATTTTGGTTATACCGAAACGCCCACATCCTCTGCTTCCATTCAGGGGGAAACCGCCGTTGAAGCCATTGAAACCGGCAACAGGCCTGTCGTCTGGCTGTGGGGCGGGGTGGTGTTTTTCTATTTACTGGCGGCATTTTTGCTGGCGGGGGGTAATCTTCGGGCCGGTTTTGCCTATGGCGCGGCCTTTGTCGCCGATGTGGTGCTGACCTTCCTAACCAAGGGTGAGGCCGGATCAGGTGTTTTTGACCGCATCCTGGAAACCCTGTCCGGTTGGGACCCGCGCTATACCCTGACGCTCGTAGCGCTTGTACTCGGGTTTATCATACTTATGGCCCGCAATCGGCCTCTGAAAAAGCGACGTTTCGCCGCCTGAAACGGGGTGTGATCCAAAATTTCCACAAACAGGCTTGACCCTGCGCGGTTAGAATTTTACGGCTTTGGTTACAAAAGATTTTCCCCGTGAAAAAGGCCATACCATGTCTCAGGATCAAAGCTTCGACGTTGTCATCATCGGCGGCGGCCCCGGCGGCTACAATGCGGCCATTCGCGCCGGACAGCTGGGGCTGAAAACCGCTATTGTTGAAACGCGGGATGTGCTGGGCGGTACCTGCCTCAATGTGGGCTGCATGCCGTCAAAGGCATTGTTG
>JBCEBX010000377.1:7596-9116 GCA_039206455.1 Asticcacaulis sp. | reverse complement strand
CTTCAGGAACGTTACGGCATTGCCGAAGAAGAAGCTGAAAAGCAAATCCGCGACTGGAATGATCGCGTTTAGGCCTTAGGTCCTTTATAAATCAAAAACCCCATGAGCGGTGGCTCATGGGGTTTTTTCATGGTCTGACCGGGGAGGGACAGTCAGACCATGTTGATGGTTTCGCGCACAATGGCGATGGATCCTTGTGACTCTTCGGTGCATTCGAGTGACAGGCGGTCAATCTCTTCCTGAGCGAAACTTTTGAACAAAAGCGCCGCCTGCGGAGACAGGGCCATCAGTGTACGCGCCGAAGCACGCGCCAGAGCCAGTGAGGCATCAAGATCAATCAGGTTCGCGGTATCGCGCGCCACAGCCAGTGCGTAGAGACGTGATGCCGCATTCGGGGAGGAATCGGGCATGATAGGTTTAGCCATTTAGAGTTGGACAGAACTCGGTACAATGCGATCGGGAGGAAGAACGCTACAAACACACGCATAGGGGGCGTAAGGAATCGCACTTACGACGTTACGTTCTAACGGTTCATATTTTATAGGATAATGTGGTGAAATCCAGACGCAGGTTCAGAAAATACATAGACCTGTCTTGATTGCCATCTATTTGTATTATCTGTAAAAATAAGTTCATATAGCAAAATATCCTAATTTTCGCCTTGAAAATCGGAAAATTGCGAATGCCAACGATGTCGGATAATAAATTATTCCAAAAATATAGAATTTATACTATTTATTTAGAATTCGATTTCATATGAAACGTTTGCTAAATAACTGATTTCACGCCGATAGTTTACCTAACGATAGGGTTTTGTGGCGCGATTATGTCGCTAATGTGCCGTGTTGGTAAGAAAGGAATCAGTCCTTCTTGCCCCACCCGAGACGCGACATAAGTCCACGACGCCAATTCTTGTCTTCGGCCTCGGTATCGCTGTTTGCAGCAGGGGTATCGGCGGGCGCGGCAGAGGCCGGTTTCGCTGCCATAACATCCAGCGTCGTCCGCTCGGTCGCGGGCTTAAGCGTTTCGGCAATAATTTTTGCCTCAGCCTCGGTCTGCATTTCCTTGAACAACTCCGGGCGGCCTGAAAGAGCGATGGCGGCGCGTTCACAATCTCCGGGCAATGACCAGTTCATATAGGCCCCGATGGCCATATCCTTATCGGCAAGCCGTGCCCCTTCCCAGCCGTCAAAACCTTTCTGACGGGCGGCTTCGGCGGTCTGGTGGCCGGTTTCAGTTTTACCTTCTTCCGAAAGCGTCAAAGCGGCTTCGTATGACCTGAGATAGGAGCGGCCAATGGCCCGCATCATATCGCTGGCCGGTTCGGCATCGACCAGACGCTCAGCCAGATCCATGTGACCCGACAATATGCCATGACACCAGGCGACACGATGGAAATCATCTGCGGGAGCATCCGCCAGAATCGGCGTGTCGATCATCTGCTGCCTGAGGCCGGTGACATTGGTGGCTACCGGCGCATCATCGTTTTCCCTTATTTCCTCTTCACCGGCGTACTGGTG
>JBCEBX010000377.1:6748-7586 GCA_039206455.1 Asticcacaulis sp. | reverse complement strand
GTGCAGGCAGAGCCAGCAAGGGAACCGCCAGAAAGGCAACAGACGGCAGGATAAGTCGGACAGTGGCAAACATAGGGGGCTCAGCAGTAAATAATATGGACGCAGATCATACAGCCAAATAAGGCAAAAAGGCGATTATTCCTTATGGCTTTTTACGGTCATAGATTTTCAGCGTGAAATCATGATCATCGCCTTCGCCTCTGGTTAGAAACTCAGAGCGCGTTTCCTGCCAGATTTCGGGATCAATGGGCGGAAAGAAGGTGTCGCCTTCAACAGTTGCATGCACCTGCGTGACATAGAGCCGATCGGCCTTGGGCAGGGTCTGCTCATAGACCTTCGCCCCGCCGATGATCATGATCTCATCGGCCCCGTCATCCATGGCATGTTCACGGGCAATGCTTAAGGCTTCAAACAGGGTCTCGCAGACCACGCCGCCCTCGGCCTCGAATTTCAGATCGCGCGACAAGACCAGATTGAGCCGGCCCGGCAAGGGTTTGCGCGGCAGGCTGTCCCAGGTGTTCGACCCCATGATGACGGGCTTGAACTGGGTGGTGGCCTTGAAATTTTTCAGATCGGAACGCAGGTGCCAGGGCAGGCCATTGTCACGGCCAATGACATGGTTGTCGCTCATGGCGACGATGAGGCTCAGGCGGGGAGAGGCCATGACTATACCGCCACCGGCGCTTTTAACGCCCCGTGCGACTGATAGTTTTCAATGGCAAAATCCGCATAATCAAAGCCGAACAGATCGGCCTTAGGTGCGATTTTTAGTGTCGGAAAGGCATACGGCTCACGCGTCAATTGTATTTGCGCCTGCTCCAGATGGTTGAGATAGAGG